>JAADYZ010000173.1 GCA_010092775.1 Chloroflexota bacterium | reverse complement strand
GTTGGATGATCCTGAATGGGATATGCTAAACCATATCTGCGTCAGTCAGTGATCAAGTGAGAAGAGTGCATTGATTCTGAGCAATGAGCTTGACGCCGCTTCCTCGCCAGAGGGACCCGATTTGCTCTGACAGTGTTGGTGCAGCGTCGCCTCCAATACGATCCAGGCATTACGGCTCCTATCGAGCCGTTACAAACTCGTGATTAAGGTACACCTAGAAGCTGTTGCCCTTCGCCCCAATTGCATTTATACTGGGGAAGGTTGAGTTTATTGACGTTACCCATTCCATCACAGCCCGCTGCGCGGGTGTGCCTCGGCGGAAACAGGGATAACAGGAGACCCGTATGAATGACTCGGTGTTAGTGCTCAACGCCAACTATGAGCCGCTCAACGTCTGCTCCATGAAACGTGCCGTCGGACTGATGATGACGGGTAAGGCGGAGATGCTAGTTGACGGGCCTGGGGGAATCCAGACGCCATCAATGACCTACCCGCGCCCTTCCATCGTTCGATTGGCCTACATGGTTAATCGGCCACGCCCACGGGTAAAGCTGACCAAGCGCGAGATCTTCCGGCGGGATGGCTATCGCTGCCAGTATTGCGGTAGCAAGCACAACCTGACGATCGATCACGTCTTCCCGCGCCATCGCGGTGGACAGCATACCTGGGACAATGTGGTGACGGCTTGCGCGAGCTGCAATCGGCGTAAAGGCGGCCGCACACCCGAAGAGGCCAACATGGCCCTGGCCAAACCGGTCAGGGAGCCATCGCCCTCGGCTGAGTACTTGTTCGGTAAGCTAATCGACGAGCGCTCAGAGTGGGCGACTTACATCAGGGGCTGGTGACAATCTGAACTTGACATCAAAAGGGGATAGGCTGTGGCAAGCCTATCCCCTTTCAGTTGAGCAGCAGATTCACTATGGCCTATTCGTGCAGGTCTTCAGGCTCAAGTAGGCCGTAGTTACCGTCGTGCCGTGTGTAGATGACGTTGGTGCGGTTGGTATCGGCGTTGACAAAGACAAAGAAATCGTGACCAAGCAGTTCCATCTGTTCGATGGCCTCCTCTTCCAACATGGGTAAGGTTGAGAAGGCCTTCCGGCGCAGAATCTGGCGATCCTCGAAGTCTTCGTCAGGTAACACGACGGCGGTTTCCGCACCACTGAAACCATCCTGGCCGCGCCTTCTCCGCTTACCCTTATAGCGCTCAATCTGTCGCTGAATCTTGTCTACGACAGCATCCAATGACGCGTACATATCGTCGGAGCGTTCCTCCGCACGCAGGATTTGGCCGCGCTCATGGAAGACAGTCATCTGCACAACCATACGCTGTCCTGACCGCTTGGCGTTAGTCTCCGACAATTCAACCTGCAATTCGCGAATGCCAGGCAGGTAGCGCTCCAGTCGATCTACTTTCTTCTCGATATGCTCGCGCACGCGTTCGCTCACATTATAGTTTCGACCATGAATAACAGTTCTCATAGGCTCTGGGGAACCTCCGGGGGGAGGAGATCCGTCCTGCTCCTTTCATCCGGTATCCAAGAACAGAGATGGCTCAATCCTGCTGCGAGCAGGCTGAGCGGGATATCCTATTTTAACACTAGATGAGAATCGTTTAAAGAGGATTTAACACGACTTCTATTGATCGAGCTTGCGGAGAGAGGACTTGATCTCTCGAAGGAAGGTTTCGAAAGCAAAAGGCTTGGTGATGTAACCATTGAAACCAGCCTTAATGGCTTTGCGAGCGTCTTGTGGCATGCCATGCGCCGTTAGCGCAATCACGGGTAGATCGGCCGTGGTCTGATCGGCGCGAATACGCTGGATGGTCTCCCAACCGTCGAGAATCGGCATGGCTAAATCGAGCAGTACAACCGTCGGATTTACTTCAGCGATCAAACGCAGGGCATCCTCACCGTTATGCCCCCGATGTACGGTGGCGCCGAAAAGGGTGCAAATCTGATCGGCGATTTCAAGATGCTCAAGGTCATCGTCAACAACGACTACCGTCCAAGTTGAGACATCATCCCAATTCATGTCACTCCCCTCCTCGTAATGCTAGGCCATACTGGTTCACTACCCTTATGCTTATACCGCACGAGCGAGCGTGATGCCAAAGATCTGGATCGCGCCTGCAGCACGGAGGGCTGCTGCGGCTTCGTTCAAGGTCGCCCCTGTGGTAGACACATCATCGACCAGAATGACAGAGCGATTTGCGACCCAGTCTTCCGAGGCGCTGAAGGCATCTGCGACATTTTGTTGCCGCTCCTGAAAGGTCAAGTTGACCTGCGTTTCCGTGTGTCGCACCCGGATCAAGGCGTCAGTGTCGGCATGTGGCAGGACCCACAAGTCAGCCAGCGCTTGTGAGAGGCATTCTGCCTGATTGTAGCCGCGTTGAACGAGACGATCCTGGTGAAGGGGAATGGGGACAATGAGGTCAGCCTGTATCGGAGGCAAGACGCGCGCCATTGCCAGTGCGAGAGAGAGCCCAAGATCTGATCGACCTTCGTATTTCAACGCGTGAGTGGCGTCTCGGAGGGTTCCCTGAAAGCGGAACGCGGACCGAAGTTGATCGTAGTGGGGACGTTGTACTTCACAACGTGGGCAGACGGTTCTGTCTTCGCGCAGATCGCCGCATATCGGGCAGACCCTCGCGCCTAGCTCGTAGAACTCAGCTACACAGCGAGGGCACAGGGACCATCCTAGCCGTCCACAGGTAGCACATTGCGGCGGAAAGAGCAGTTTTAAGCCCTTGTCTAGGGCTTGCCGGACCAGCTCGGTGGTTCTATTCGACATGAAAGCCCTCCAAACCAAACAGGCGGACTCGATAAGTCCGCCTGACAAGCTTCTCAATCGTGGCTCTTTAGAAGAACTGCTGGTAAATTTGTACCGCCGCTGGCCCGAGAATGACCAACCAAATGGAGGGGAAGATGAACAACACCATCGGGATCATCATCTTGACCGGTGCCTGCTGCGCTTTTTCCTGGGCACGCTGACGCCGTTTGATACGCATCTGCTCAGACTGGATTTTAAGCACGCGGGTGATACTAACACCAAGCTGGTCAGCCTGGATGATGGCCGATGTGAAACTCGTCACGTCGCGCACCTCGATGCGCCGGTCCATATTCTTGAGTGCTTCACGGCGCGTCTTACCGATCTGAATCTCTTTGACGACGCGTCCGAATTCCAGCGCCAGATCGTTGTCCCACTTCTCATACACGCGGTCCATCGCTTGGTCAAAGCCGAGACCGGCTTCTACACAAATCGACATCAGGTCCAGCGCATCTGGCAGAGCCTTAATGATGCCATCTTGGCGGCGCTGCACCTTGGAGGAAAGCCACATCTGGGGCATCATGAAGCCAAAAGCGGCAAGGCCAAGTCCACCACCTACGATTCCAAGAACGCCATAGCTCCGTCCGAGCCACGCACCAATCGGACCAAGACCCAGCATCGCGACGAAGCGCATGGCCCAGAATACAGATGGCGTCATACCGTTCGGGCTGCCTGCAATTTCGATCTGGTGTTCGGTCTTTTTGAGGGTTTCCTCTGGGGTGAATTGCGTTGTAAAGGCGGCGATGCCACGCAGGATGGGCAAGAGCACACGCTGCGTGAACGGTACCGACATCTCAATTTCTTCGAGATTAACCTTTACCTGTTCTTCAGTCGCGTAGTCGGCAAGGCGCTCTTGCAGAGGGTCAACCTCGTTGGCGTTGCTCACGCCAACCGCGATCAGAATGATCGCAACAAGGATGGCCACACCGGCTAGTATAAAGGGAAGTAGCGTTATGATATCCATCGGTCAACCGACCCTTCTTTCTCAACTACCATGCGTAGACGTATGTCTAAACCTCGATATCGGTGATCCGGTTGATGATTGCCAGACCGATACCCATGCTGATCAAGCCCAAACCAAGGATTGGCCATCCGCAAGCGATCGGCGTGCCAGGAATGCTTGCACCCCCATTCGCTTCGGTCCAGAACAGCAATCCCATATACTCGGGGTTGATGATACCGATGAGAATGCCGAGAATAATCGGGATGACACCAATGATCGTGCCAGTGGCACGTCCGGAGGATGTCAGGGTCCGAATCTCACCCTTGATACGAACACGCTCACGAATCGTGTGACTGATTGTGTCCAGGATTTCAGCCAGGTTTCCACCGACCTCACGCTGGATGTTCACAGCCGTAAAGACCAAGTCAAGGTCTTCACTCTCGATACGTGCCAGCATATTCTCAAGGGCGACTTCCATTGGAATACCAATAGAGATTTCGGCAACGACGCGTTGAAACTCCTCACTTGCAGGAGCCGGGGCTTCTTTAGCGACAGCCTCCATCGCCTGAGGAACACTGAAACCTGCACGAAGTGAGTTCACCCACAGGTTCAGGATGTCTGCAAGCTGGTCATTAAAGGCGTTCAAACGCTGCTTCTGGCGCACAGTGATATAGATACGGGGCACGAAGAAACCGGCAATCAGGCCAATGGCTGCGAGCGCCACACCACTAATCAAGAATGCGACCAAAGCAAAAAAGGCTGACGAGACGACATGTAACAAGTAGTATTCGGCAACCGTTAGCTTCAAGTTCGCTTTACGAAGCTGAGCGCGCACACCAGCGCCGACGCCTCGGTCATTTAGCAGGCTGTCGATTTGGTCGGTCATGCTGCGATTGGAGCGAGAATTGTCCTGCTCCACTTCGTCAGGAACCTGGGCGCCCTGGGCCCATTCTGGCTCTAGGTAGCCATCGAGTGAGTCAAGGCGTTGGCTGGCCGAGCGATTTCCTAGGCTGCGGGCGATGAGGAAAGCAATCACCGCAAAGACCAAAACCAGGATGAGGGTACCACCGATTAGAACGGTTGGATCTAGCATAGGTTCACCACCTACTCTTTGCTAAGCCTACTTGCGGCCGATACCGAAGACAGCGGGTGGAAGCTGAATACCAGCGTCGTGGATTTTGTGCATACGTTTAGGACGCATACCCGTAGCACGGAAGCGGCCCAGAATCTTACCCTCTTCCGTCACACCGGTCTGCTCGAACTCGAAAATGTCCGACATGGTGATGACGTCACCTTCCATGCCCTGCACTTCCGAGACTTTCACCATTTTACGAGAGCCATCACGGAGGCGGTCCTGATGCACAATCAGATGGACGGCTGCGGCTAGCTGCTCGCGGATCGCGCGGATAGGTAGGTCCATGCCAGCCATCAGGCACATCGTTTCCATACGAGACAAGGTGTCACGCGGGCTGTTGCTGTGTGCGGTTCCCATTGAACCATCGTGGCCCGTATTCATCGCCTGCACAAGGTCAAGCGCTTCGCCACCACGCACCTCACCAACCACCACTCGGTCGGGACGCATACGTAAGGAATTGATCACCAGGTCTCTAATGGTGACTTCACCCTTGCCCTCAATGTTGGGCGGACGACTCTCCAGGCGAACCACGTGTTCCTGCTGAAGCTGAAGCTCCGCCGCGTTCTCGATAGTTACAATGCGCTCATCGTTGGGAATGAAGCTGGAGCAGATGTTGAGCAGAGTCGTTTTGCCGGAGCCGGTACCGCCTGACACGATCAAATTGAAACCAGCCTTGACCGCCGCTTCGACAAACATCAGGATTTCAGGAGTTGCCGACCCAAAGTTGATGAGGTCCGCAGGTCCGAGCGCCTTCTTAGCGAATTTACGGATGGTCAGTGCGGAACCATCGATAGCGATCGGGGGAATAACCGCATTCACACGGGAGCCGTCTGGGAGGCGTGCGTCTACCAGCGGTGAGCTTTCGTCAACGCGCCGTCCCAATGGCGCTACGATACGGTCAATAATGCGGCGTAGGTGGGCTTCACTCTCGAACTGAGTTGGCGCAAGAACAAGCTTACCGCTTTTCTCAATGAAGACCTTTTTCGCGCCAATGGTCATGATTTCGGTCACTTTATCGTCAGCAAGGAGCGCCTCTAGCGGGCCAAAGCCAAGCAGCTCAGCCACGATCTGATCGTAGAGGTGACGGCGCTCACGTCCGGATAGGACAATATTCTCTTCCTGAAGGATTTGGGTGAAGATCTCATCGATGCGCTGACGCATTGCGTCGTTGTCGCCACCCGAGCCCATTTCGCTGGGATTGGTTTCTTCCAGCAGGCGTCGTTGTACCAAATCCTTGACATCAATACCCCGCGTGCGGTCAACGGCACTCTTGACAGGGGTTATGCGACTGCGACCTTGGCTACCACTACCACCTTTACTGTCGCCGCCACTGCTTTCGATCTTCTTTAATAGGGACACGATCTACTCCTCAGTTCACTGACATTTCTAACTATTCCCACCAAGTAATCCAAACAAGCCTGTGCGCTTTGTAGGCGACTCCGCTATTGTATCATCTTCAACACGAACTTGCTCAAACTTTTCCCGGACCAGGTTGACGAGGTCAAGTAGGGAGCGGGTGATGGTGACCCGGCGTGGGTCGAGAGTAATCAACGTGCTGCCCCGGTTAAGGGCCGTAAAGGCCATCAGATCAAAAGGAATCTCGATAGAGACTTCTTGCCGAAGGAAACCACTGATCTTATCTGCTGCAATTTCTGCACTTCGATCCATTTGATTGAGAACGATCATGGACCTCGCCGGATCAACGCC
>JAADYZ010000172.1 GCA_010092775.1 Chloroflexota bacterium | reverse complement strand
CAAAACAGGCAGAATGATGACACTACGTGTACCAAGGGCTTGCTCGGCGGGGTCACCGATCACACGGTCATCTAAGTGAAAGTCCTCTGTCAAAAAGGTCGCACCGATGCGGTATACCGTCGCAACAATCGTCTCCGCTTCAACAGAATAGCTCATCGGGATCAAGTCAATGTTGTTGACGAAACTAGCGGGGCTGGGCACAAGCATGGTTCCGGCCTGGTCTGGGAGCCAGGCTACGGCCACATCAGCGCCCATGTACATCGCCACATCTTTCAGAACGCCTTCAAGTAGCAGATCAAGCTGGCGAATCACGGCGGCTCTGCGAGCAATACCACGCAGAATCTCCGCCTCGCGGCTCCACTCCGGGGCGAGCGCCGGTTGTTGGCCATCAAGAAATTGGATGACACTGGCGAACTGGCTGGCTAACGCGACGAACAGCTTCAGGTCAGAAGCGGTGTAGAGTTGAGCCTCATCATGACCGACGACCGCAAAACCAAACAGCCGTTCAATGCTGTGGAGCGGCACAACCAACAGAGATTGCAATGCAGGTGGGAGGGCTGGATGATAGCGATCTGCGGGAAGCTCGTGAATGAGCAATGGATCTGAAGTGGCTAAAGCCGTTGCCATAACCCCATGTTGAAGCGGCCAGGCGTGCCCAGCTTCATGGGCTGTGTTGAGCCCGGCGATTTGTATGAGTGTTTGCTCATCTTCTGAAACGGAGAACACCGCAGCAAAGGAACTAGGTAGAAGCGGTCGCAGCCGTTCAAGAAACGCATCGGACAGGTCCTGTATGGATACTTGCTTCATGCTAACCCGCTCCACTTCTTCGCCTCGCCATCTCCGGGCGATTTCCGCACCCGCTCATCGGCTACAACCTGCGTCGTCGCAACCCTCTCTCACCCAGACCATTCCAGCTTTCGACTTCAGGCGATTGCGACGAATGGCTCACACCTGGGATTGAGCCACCTATCAGTTCCTCTATTTTCTCGGCGGTTGCCCGATAAAACAAAAAATCACCGCAGACATCGCAGACCAATCCTTCTTGGTCCGGCAAAATGATCGCCAGTCCTTGAACCCAGCGCATGTAGGCCGCTTTTCCGGGTTGGTATACACCGATTCTGCAATGTGGGCACCTATAATCTCGCGCCATTCGGCACTGCCTTTCTGAGTCAATCACCCTCGCCACCATAAATGGGGCGAGGGATGATGCCCCATTCTGTAGAAGGCCAATAAGAGATCCACGCTTTTCCGACAATGCGTTCTTCTGCCAGTGCACCCCAACTGCGCGAGTCATGTGAGCCGGGGCGGTTATCCCCCATGACAAAGTAATGCCCCTCTGGGACCGTCCACGATTGGTCAGTCCGAGGGAGATTGCCTAAATAGGGTTCGTCAATCAACGCCCCATCGATATGAACACGTCCACCTTCAATCGAAACCAGTTCGCCAGGCAAACCGATAATCCGTTTGACGTAGTCGTCGGTTAGGCTGTTTGGGAAGTGAAAGACAACAATGTCTCCTCGCTGAGGGGGCGCCACAGCATAGGCCAACTCCGCACGCAGGACAATGAGATATTGCCCTGGGTGTAGATTGGGTTCCATGCTGCGTCCTTCGACGATGTAACGAGCAGTAGTCAGGTTGATCATCAGCCAGATCACGGCAGCCAGCGCAACAGTCTCTAGAATCTCGCGCAACACATGACGCAACCGAGCAAGCACAGGTTTGCTATGCAGCGGCTCGTCGAGGACATCAAGCAGTGTCAGGCCATACGCTTGAGACGGATCGCTGACCAAGTGTGCTGAAGTCTGTGATGGAAGATTTTCTGGTGTCATCTGGCAGGGATCACCGAACAGACGCCGTGTTGCATGCATCCTACAAACCACAAGTAGGCCTGTTCATTATAAACGAGGGTCTAGGGCCATGCCAAAGGTTGAACGATCAGGTTATTTCGTCTGTGTCGGCCCCCGCCAACAAATCATCATCCAGATTGATGTGAAGCAGTTCTGCGGCCTGTCGCTTGGTTTCCTCCGGGCGACGGTCATAACGCGCGGTAGTCTGGACATTGGCGTGACCAGCCATCTTTGCCACCGTAGCGATGTCTGCCCCGGCATCGAGTAAGTCGCTCACAAAGGTGCGGCGCATGTCGTGCGGGCTGAAGTAGCGCACACCGGCTTGGTCGGCGCGTTTACGCAAGATATTGTAAACTGCCTGGTCCGACA
This sequence comes from Chloroflexota bacterium, assembly GCA_010092775.1. Taxonomy (GTDB): domain Bacteria; phylum Chloroflexota; class Anaerolineae; order Aggregatilineales; family UBA3940; genus TC-71. The sequence goes on along the minus strand of JAADYZ010000172.1, from coordinate 17,814 downwards.
TCGGGCCGTCTACAAACTTGCCACCCTTCACGGCGGGGTAGAACAGCGCACCAGGCTGATCACCGCGAAACTCGATCCAACTGCTTAGAAGTTGGGCCATCACGCCAACAACATACACATTCCGTTCTTTGCGGCCCTTGCCACGAACCAAGAGCCGAGCTTCGTAGGAGTCATAGTCCTCCAGGTTGAGCGCAACAACTTCAGCGCGGCGCATGCCCGTGCCGTACATCAAGGCGATTAACGCGCCGTCGCGCAAGCCAATCGGTGTCTGCTCTTGCAAGCACACCGTGATCAGCCGTTCGAGTTCGTCTGCCTGCAACTCGCGACCGGTCGGCACTGTTTCACCTTTGATGTTCTTGACTTCGGCAGCACGATGATATTCCTCAGCACTCATGTAACCGAGCATCCAGGCTTGCTTCAATACGCCACGCAAGGCCGAAAGCATCTTATTGACGGTAGCGGGTTTGTATCGCTGGATGAGCCAGGACCGAATCGCTTGAGTGTGTTGGTAGCGCAGGCGCCCCCAGGGAAAACCGATCGGGTGAGTCGTCTCACTGGTATCGTTCTGCATTGCGCTGGCGATCACGGTGAGGGAACGCAGCATCACTCGCCGGCTGTTTTCGCTGTTGAGGCTCGCAAGATAAATGGCAGCTGGGTCTTGATCGAGGAGCAGATGTGCCCCCCACTCAGGTTGCAGCGACAGGGCAGCTTCATCGTGATCACTGTCTTCACCATAGGGGCTTAAGCTATCGTCGGGCGTCATAGGGTCTCCGAAACTCTTATTATTTTTGAGAACTCACATTCTCATAAGCTATTGTAGCGTTAGAATGGCCACTGTCAAGCGCTAGTGGCTTGCGTGGCATTTTTGCCCTAGCTACAATAGCGACGACTCTGGGCGCCACTCACAGCGCTTGACAAATGAGTCGGCCTGTGTACAATACCCTTCTACTGTGCCGAAGTGGCGGAATAGGCAGACGCGCTACGTTCAGGGCGTAGTGACCGCAAGGTCGTGTGGGTTCGACTCCCACCTTCGGCACCACGATAGATTGGCCGGGTCACCCCCGGCTTTTTGCTTGAGGGCTTATGGTAGACGAACAAACTCAGCCTGACGATGAACAGGCTGCACCTCCCCAACCACGCAAGATCACGGCGCCATGGTCGCTTCGTCTCAATGCCAGCCAGATTCTCTTGTTGGCTGCTTTAGGTATTGGCCTCCTACTCATCAGCACCTTTAGCCAGCGCATCACGGAGGGGCGAGCTCTTCTGGACGAACTCGAGCGACTCGAAGCAGAGTTAGCCGAACTCGAAGCGGAGCGCATCATGTTAGAAGAGACCAAGGCCTACTATGGCAGTTCCGCCTTTGTAGAGAACTGGGCGCACAACGAAGGCAAAATGATCCGTGAGGGCGAGCGACTGGTTATCCCCATTTTCACGGAGCCGCCCACTTTGGCAGAGGCGCCTACCTTGGCCGCACCCGTCCTCCCATCGAGCGATACATTTTCTCCCCTTCAAACCTGGTGGCTGCTCTTCTTCGACGATGCACCCCCTGAGACCATCACACCCTGATTGTCGGCTAAGTTGAAATACACGCTATCCACTCTGTAGAATCCGGACAATCTACAGACTAGCGCCTAAAGGTGGTCGCGTGAATATTCAACGGTATACAGACCCTTCAGTTTTCGAGCAGCTCGCTGAGCCTTGGGAGACCCTCATCAAAACGACCCAGCGGTCCGATCTGTTTTTCATGACTCCCCAATGGCAGCAAACCTGGTGGAAGCATCTCGGACGAGGCGAGCTCAATGTGCTGGCCATCTGCGGTGATGATGGTGAATTCAATGGTATTGCTTCCTGGTTGATCGAAGACACGGACACAGGGCAAACCGTGCAAACTGTTGGCTGTATTGAAGTCGCAGACTATCTGGATGTGATCATCAAACCAGGTTCGGAACAAGAGAGCTACACCGCTTTGCTCGACTACGCTCTGTCGGATGAGGCTCCGGAGTGGCAGGCCTTCAATTTGTGCAACATCCCAGAGTCATCCGCGACATTGAGCCTGCTGGCCGATCTGGCTAGCCAACGTGGCCTACACACCCAGACCATTGACGAAGACGTCAGCCCGGTGCTCGAACTGCCAGCTAACTACGACGATTACCTTTCTCAACTTGATAAGAAGCAGCGACAGGAATTGCGCCGCAAGCGCCGCCGAGCCGATGCACTCGACATTGGTTGGTACACGGTCGGTGAGGAGCATGATCTGGATGAAGAGATCGATGCCTTCCTTAAACTGATGGCCATGAGCACAACGGAGAAATCAGTCTTTTTGCAGGAAGAAGGCAATGCCACCTTCTTTCGCGAGATCGGACACGTGATGTTTGACGCAGGCATCCTTGAACTGGTCTTTCTCGTGATCAACGAAGAGCGTGCAGCAACGATGTGGCAGTTCGCCTATGAGGATCGGATGCTTCTATACAACTCTGGTTTGAACGTGGCAGACTTCGGCGCTTTGAGCCCTGGCATCGTGTTGCTCACCCACAGCATTGGAGACGCCATTGAGCGGGGCTTCAAGTACTATGACTTCCTGCAAGGTGACGAGGAATATAAGTACCGCATGGGCGCTCAGAATACGCAGGTCAAAAATCTGGTGATTTCACGTTAGTATGGCCCAATTCTCCCAGCCCTTGCGACTGGCGATGCTGAGTGTGCACACATCACCGTTGGCTCAACCGGGTGGCAAGAAGACCGGCGGCATGAATGTCTATGTGCGTGAACTCAGTGTCGAGTTGGGCAGACGTGGCCATCAGGTCGATGTGTTCACTCGGATCGCTGCGCCCGACACACCGCAAATCCGCGACGATCTAGGGCCCAACGTACGGGTGGTGTCGCTTCCTGCTGGGCCCGAAAGAGCCTTGAGCAGCGATGAGATCTTCGATCATCTCGATGAGTTCGCGGCAGCGCTGTCCGCCTTTACGGAACGCGACACACGCAGCTACGATGTGATCCACAGCCACTACTGGTTGTCTGGCTTGGTCGCGAAGCGTATACAAGCCAATTGGCACGCCCCTGTGCTGCAGATGTTCCACACCTTGGGTGAGATGAAGAATCGAATCGCGCAGGATGGCGGTGAAGGTGCTTCCCGAACGCGCATTCGCGCCGAACGACACATCATGCAACAGGCAGACCGCATTATTGCAGCCACCCCAGCCGAGCGCATTCAACTGCTGTGGCTCTATGGGGCGGATATGCAGAAGATCGAGATTATACCGCCTGGGGTGAACGTCGAACGCTTCTGCCCAATCTCTCGCACGCAAGCGCGCACGGCGCTGGATATTTCGCTGGCAGATCGATTGCTGCTCTTTGCCGGTCGGATCGAGCGACTTAAGGGGCTTGATACTCTGCTTGAGGCGATGGCCATCCTCAATCATCCTGATGCGCCCAATGTCGACGGATTGACCTTAACCATCATCGGCGGGGAACTCGACTCGCAAGACCCGGAATTGGAACGACTGCAAACTATGCGCGACCAGCTAGGGTTACATAATGTCGTGAGCTTTGTTGGGGCCAAAGACCAAGACGCCTTACATTATTACTATTCTGCGGCCGAAATGGTCATCATGCCCTCACAGTATGAATCGTTTGGGATGGTCGCGCTTGAAGCGATGGCCTGTGGCACCCCAGTCATCGCATCGGAAGTAGGCGGGCTCGCCTATCTCGTACAAGATGGCGTGACAGGATTTCATGTTCCGTCCGCAGCACCGCGAGAATTAGCCGACAAGATTCATTTGCTGCTTACCCATGAGGGTCTCAATGCAGAACTATCGGAGGCAGCGGTGCGCGTAGCCCGAGGCTATGCCTGGCCGCTCATTGCCGACCGCATCGAAAGACTGTATCAAGAGGTCCTGGGGCTTTAAAAAGCCTAGTGGGCGAGCCTGGCAACTTCCCAGGCATCGCCCACTTCCCCAAAACATAAGGCCGCAACGAACAACCGGTTACTGTTCGATGACTTGCTGATAGACTTGGCGCGTCTCCGGTGATGGGCTGATCCCATATTGAGAGTGAAAGTCTGCTTCCAACTTCTGATAGTGCTCAGCAGCTTCCATGCGCCGACCGAGTTCACCATACAAGCGGATGATCGCACGGTGAATGTCTTCTCGGTTTGGGGCCACACTGCTCGCAGTGCGATACAGTGCCAGTGAACGTTCTGTATTGCCAGCCGCATCCTTCAGGCGTGCCAGCGCAGTGAGCGCTTCTAAATAGCCCTCGCGGAAATCTGCCCGGCGTTCTACGATCCACTCGTCTTCGTGCCCCTGCAAATAGTCGCCGTTGTACAGCTTGATCGCCAACTCCCAAATCGGTTCAGCTTCATGCGGGGGCTTGCTGCGCGCATCGACTAGACAATTGACGAAGTCAACAACGTCGTATTGTAGATTGAGTTCTGGGTTAATCTGGTAGTGTCCACCTTCATGAACCAAAACGTCAAACCCGAGAGCCTTGTGCAAACGACGCTTGGTAACATGGAAGACATTTACAGCCTGCGTGGGCGAGAGGTCCGGCCAGAAAGCTTCGCAAATATCGTTGCGCGTAACCATCGGGCGATCGAGCGTATAGAAGAAGAGTAGACGGGGAAGGTGACCTTCCCAGGTCGAAATCTGCTGACCATCCACCATGACATGGATTGGCCCAAGGGCGTATACTTCGACATTCGGGCTGTCGCTGGTTGGGCCGCCATAGAAACCACTCGATAGCATTCGTGAGTCCTTTAGCACGATCGCCTCATGGCGTGCAACGAGTGCCACCCAGGGTAGGCGCGGCATCTGGCGGCTGTTGATCAATAGATGACAGTGTTCTGGCAAATGAGTTAATAGGTGATCGAAGAAGCTCTGCATCTCAGTGTTGGAGTCACTTCGATCATACTCGTCCAAAATCAGAATGTAGTGCTGCTTCTCAAGCTCAGCCAGGTCTTCGCCCAAGGCTTCTGCAAGGGTTTCGACCCCCACCTCCGGATCGCTGCGAACTTCCACCAGGCGGCGGCCAAAAGCGGGATTTTGATCGGCTAGCTCACGCGTGAGCTGGCCAATGAAGTGATTGAGGGTGACATCTTCCACACCAAATCCATAATAGTAAACCGGACATGGTGCGTTCTGCATGGCCGCTGCGATCAACAAGGTGCGATAGCGGCTGCTTGGATGGACTAGCAGCAGCTTGTTTCCCTTATACTGATCAAACAGCATCTGTAATGAATTCTCGATGACTTGATCAAGCGCCATTGTACTATTCTTTCTTAGGATCGATTACGGAGCAATTACTTGTATGATACACAGTTGTCATTAATGGGCGTTAGGGTTTTTATGAGCCTGATATATTTCTATTATCAACCTTTTATGCTTACCGGTAAGTCTGTGAATCGCTTATGAAGAGGTCGTGAAGGGGCTTTACCCCTTAGGCTTGCTTGCCCCCACATGCTATAGTTGACCTATCTCAATCGACAAATATGCCAAGGTGAAGATTGATATGGCTGAAGAGAAGCAACCTATCCCAGCAGACATCACACTCGACCGTACAGAACATGAGCTGCGTATTTTGTGGCGAGATGAACTACAAAGCAGCTACCCACTCGATGCCCTGCGCGAGGCTTGCCCTTGCGCCACCTGTCGTGGCGGGCACGAATTCATGGGTCCCGCGCACGATCCCAATCTAATTGAGTTGAAGCCCGTGCGAAGCTATCAAGTTGAAAATGTAGCGATTGTCGGCAACTATGCGTTGCAGATTTGGTGGAGTGACGGCCACAATACGGGTATCTACTCATTCGGCTACCTGCGTCGTATTAGCCCACAGCAGCCGACTAAGGCGGATTGATTACTGATGAAGGTGGTCATCTTCGACTGGGGCGGGGTGTTGATGCGTACGCAAACTCGTCGTTTTCGCCATGCCTGGGATCGCCGATTGGGTTTGCCTCCTGGCACCATTGAACAGATTGTACATGGTGGCGTGGCGTGGCGAGCCGCTCAACTCGGTGAGATCAGCGTGACCAACTATCACGCAAAGATTGGCCAGCAATTGCGACTCTCCGAAACTGAGACAGACGTCTTGCTGCGTGATTTTTACGCTGGTGATGTCATTGATCGGGACCTGACAGCGTATATACAACAGATCAGAGATCGCGGTGTGCCAGTTGGCCTGCTGAGCAACTTCTCGCTGGAACTCCTCGATATTCTACATGGCGCCCAGCTCGATGACTTGTTTGATCAGCGTGTGATCTCCGCAGAAATCGGCGCAATGAAACCTGATCCAAAGGCCTATCGGGCGATCCTGATGAAGCTGAATGCAGAACCCAATCAAGCGCTTTTCATTGATGATATGCAAGCCAACGTTGATGCTGCACATAGCCTCGGCATGGCGGCCTTGCAGTTCACTCCGAAGCTTGATGTAGTCGAACAAGTTCAATCCTGGCTCCGAAGAAGCTAACTTTGCAGGGGCGAATTCGGCCAGCTAAAATCGAAGCGCAGCAAGAGGGCAGCAGCATGATCTACGATCGCGTTTTTCACCATCATCACAACCATTGCACCCCTATCCGCGCGGGCGGCTCGGGGCAGTTTGGATGGATGATCATCTAAGTGTCTGCCCCAATCAATTGATGATCTTGCCGAGCGTGGATGTCTGATGACCCACGCTCGTTTTTCTTGTGAATAAAGGAGATGAGGATATGACCAGCAAAGTTGAAGCTCGTATTCCAGCCGGAATGCGCGACATCCTGCCGCCAGACATGATCAAGCGAGACTATGTATTGGGGGTAGTGAGGCAGGTCTTTGAAAAGTATGGCTACGAGCCGATGCAAACCTCGGCCCTTGAACTCACCGAGACTATGGCAGGCAAATATGGCGAAGATGCCGAGCGCCTGATCTATAAGGCTTGGTACGGTGATAGCCCCGCTGGCGAATTCTCCCTGCGCTACGACCTATCTGTTCCCCTTTGCCGCCTGATCGCCATGAACGCGAACGACCTGACACGCCCCTTCAAACGCTATCAAATCGCGCCAGTCTATCGCGCAGATCGCCCGCAAAAGGGACGATATCGTGAGTTCTATCAGTGCGACATTGATGTGGTCGGCAGCGAGAGTATGCTGGCTGACGCGGAGATCATCGCTGTGATCTATGAGGTGCTAAACACGCTGGGCTTTACCGCCTTTACGATTTCGATCAACAACCGCAAGATACTGGATGGGATCGGTCAGTATGTCGGTGTGCCGGATAACCTTCGTCCAGGTTTGTACCGCTCCATCGACAAGCTAGACAAGATCGGCCTGGAGGGTGTGCGGCGTGAACTACTGATGGTTGGTGTGCCAACGGAGTTCATGCAAGCGATTCAGAAAGTGGCTCGTTTGGGCATCCAGGGCAAAGTCGAACTGGACGCGATGCGACGCGCTTTAGTCGATGAAGGGGTGCCGACTGATCTCGCGCTGGGGCTGGAAAGCGCACTGCACGAAACAGTCGAAGACGCGATCGCGCGGGCGGTACCCTCCAACGAACTACAAGCCGAGACACGAGCCATCGCCCAGGGCTTGGCCCCTGAGCTGCGGGAATTCTACAACGAACAGGCTGATCAGTTCATTCCAATGGATGTCGTGGATAAACTACTAGACCTGCTGCAAATCAGTGGACCAGTCGGGCAGGTTTTGGATGATCTTGAAATGCGCCTTAAGGACTCAGCGGTTGGCATGGAAGGGCTGAGCGAGATGCGCGACTTATTCTACTACACCGCTGCCTTCGGGGTTCCGGAAGATGCCTGCGCACTCAACTTCGCAATGGTGCGCGGATTGGAATACTACACAGGCCCCATCCTAGAGACAACGGTGAGTGAGCCTAAGGCGATGCCCAGTATCTGTGGTGGGGGCCGCTATGATGGATTGATTGGGCGATTTGGCGATGTAGACATTCCAGCGACCGGGGGTAGCCTAGGAATCGAACGGATCATCGATGTCATGGATGAACTTGACATGTTTCCTGATGACATCAAACTAACGACCAGTGATGTTCTCGTAACAGTCTTTGATGCCTCAACGGCTGCTGCGTCACTGGATGTGGTTACTAGCCTGCGTCAGGCTGGCATCAACAGCATGATCTACTTTGAACCAGGCGACCGACTGGGTGATCAACTCGGATATGCGTCATCTAAAGGTATTCCCTTTGTGGTGATTATCGGCCCGGATGAGTTGGCGACGGGCAAGGCCACCATCCGCAAGTTGGGCAAAACCAAAAAGGACAGCGAACAACGCGAGGTCGACCTGGCTAGCGTGGCAGCTGAGATCGCATCTTGGACCTGAAACGGCAAATCGCGCGAAAGTCGTCTTGAATTCGCAACCTTTGTCTTTCATAATCGTAGTAGATTCATGACGAAAGTGAACCTGTGACCGCACGTCATTAACTTATAGCGTCTAACGAGCGATAGCAGTGGAGGATCTACCCAATGGCAGATGAAACGACCGAAGTACAGGCGGAACCGTCCGACTTCATTAAGCACCTGCAAAATGCAGGCCAGGCGACCGCCAAGCAGTGGGGCAGCTTGATCCCGGCTGAATTCTGGCAGCATGGCCGCGAAGCACGTCGCGAAACCCTTATGGCGTTTCGTAGTCTGCTGGACGCCGCCATCGATGGGCTGGAGAAGGTCGGCGACAGCAGCACCGAAACTAAGACAACTACAAAGCGCAAAGCTAAGATCGCTGTCGACTAAACACAGATTCACACAACAAAAAGCGGCGCATGACTCAAATCATGCGCCGCTTTTGTTTCTAGTTTGGGGTGGAAGACGGGGCTCGAACCCGCAACCTCAGGAGCCACAATCCAGCGCTCTGCCAATTGAGCTACATCCACCATATGGAGTAGACTCAATTCTAGCGTGGAACAGCCCCCACTGCAATGAGGCTACATCAAGCCCTTCATCATTTTCTCCAGCGATTCGCGAGAGGGACGCAGCTGCTCTTCTGATAGGTGGCTCAGCGGTGTCTCCGTCATACCGATGGCCTCCGAGAGCGTCTGCCGATCCGGATCGACATAAATCAAGCCTGTGATGAACTTGGGCACACCGTTCATGCTGCTGCGCGCGTCTTCCAAGAGGCGCACCGCTGCTTCCCGGTCGGTCGGATCATGGTCCCCTTTATCGAGTTTCTTCAAGATGATGCGTGATCCATCGTGCAGTTCAACGACTTGCTCGCCCTGCGCGTCATAGTTTTCTTCATTGATCATGATTTCTTCTTCGGAGGGCACAAAGGTCATATCCTGTAAAGGATACTGATTAGAACGTCCGTAAGCATAACTCTTGGTCGAAGAGGCATGATCGTTAAAAGCCACGCATGGGCTGATAATGTCCAAGATGGCGGTGCCATTGTGGCTCAGCGCAGCCTTTAGGAGCGTCTTGACCTGCTTGGGTGCGCCGGCAAAGGAGCGTGCGACAAAGGTCGCCTCGCCAGCCAGTGCTTCAAGGCACAAGTCGATTGGCGGCAGTTCGTTGCGCCCAGCATACTTGGTCTCCTGCCCCATGTCTGCGGTCGCGGAGAACTGACCTTTGGTCAGCCCATAGACGCCATTATTCTCGATGATGTAGACCATCCGGACATTGCGGCGTGTGATGTGCTTGAACTGGCCCATGCCGATACTACCGGTGTCACCATCCCCACTGACGCCGATAGCGAGCAGGTGGCGATTGGCGGTCACCGCACCGGTTGCCACCGAGGGCATCCGGCCATGCAAGGCGTTGAAACCATGTGAACGGCCCAGGAAGTAAGCCGGAGATTTACTGGAGCAGCCAATGCCACTTAACTTGATGATGTAAGAGGGGTTAATCCCTAACTCGTAAGCCACCGCGATGATCTGGCTGGCGATGCTGTTATGACCACAACCCTTGCACAAGGTGGACTGCCGACCCTGATAATCTTGTCGATCGAGGCGCTGGGATTCGGGGAGGAAGCGCAGCGCATTGAGGTCTACTGTCGTCATGATGATGCCTCCTAATTCTTCTGTGCTGCTTCGTGCTGCTTGAGCGTTTCGGTGATCCAATTGGCGGTTAAGGGCCAACCATCCGCATGAGCCATCGTGATGAAGCGAGTAGCATATTCAGGGAGCTCCATACGAAGGATGTTCGCAAGCTGACCGTCGTAGTTGTTCTCAACCACATAGATGCGCTCGTGTTCTTCAATGAACGCACGGGTTGTTTCCTCAATCGGCAGGGCGCGCAACCGCAGATAGCAGGTATCAATCTCAGCTTCTGCCAGATAGTCACGCGCTTCCAGGACGGCGGTGTCGCTGGTGCCATAGGCGATGATCCCGATCGGGTTACCCTTCTTGCCATGTACGATGGGTTTTGGCACCAGTGTGCGGGCGGTATCGAACTTGCGGCGCAGACGTTCGAGGTTCTCCACCCAATCATCAGCCCGCTCGCTGTAGACGGCATACTTGTTGTGGCCGGTACCGCGTGCGAAGTAGGCAGCATTCCAGTGTTCGGTACCTGGCAAGGTACGATAGCCAACTCCATCGCCATCTTCATCGACAAAGCGGTACCATTTTCCATTGCGCTCTTCAAGGTCTTCGGCACTGAGGACTTTGCCGCGCTTCATCGGCTCGTCAGGATAGTCAAACGGGTCACTCATCCACTGGTTCATACCAAGGTCGAGGTCACTCAAGACAAAGACGAGGGTCTGAAGCTCGTCGGCCAGATCGAAAGCACGCCAGCCAAACTCGAAGGCCTCTTTCGGATCGTTCGGCATCAAAACCACATGATGCGTGTCACCATGCCCCAGCAAATAGGCAGACATCAGGTCACCCTGGGAGGTGCGCGTCGGAAGACCTGTGCTTGGTCCCATGCGTTGTACATCCCAGATGACCGAAGGAATTTCGGCAAAATAGGCCATGCCAGCAAACTCACTCATCAATGAGATACCCGGCCCAGAGGTGCAGGTGAAAGCACGCGCACCCGCCCAACCTGCGCCAAGTACCATGCCAATCGCCGCGAGTTCATCTTCTGCTTGAACAATGGCGAAGTTCTTGCGGCCATTCTCATCCACACGAAGGTGGTTTGCATAGGCAGTCGCTGCATCTGCCAGGCTGGTCGATGGGGTTATGGGGTACCACGCCAAAAAGGTCATCCCCCCGTAGACCGCTCCAAGGGCGCCAGCGGAGTTCCCATCAATCAGGATCATGCCTTCTGTTTCGTTCATTGCTTCGACGCGATAGGGGCTTGCTGTCTGTAGGTTTTCTTGGGCCCAAGCATGTGCAGCTTTGATGGCATTCATATTGAGTGCCACCGGTTTTTCCTTGCCCTTGAAATGATGTATCAGAGCCTCTTCCAGGCTCTCCAAGGTGATGCCGATCAGATGGGCCAGGGCACCCACGTAGACCATGTTGCGGACACGATCTTGAAGCGCCTTTGGAACATCGACTTCTTTAAGCAGGGCGTCAATTGGCAAGCGGTGGTAGCTAATGTCGTCGCGGCTTTCTTCAAAGCCAAAACCGCGATAACGCTGGTCGGTGACGAAAACTTCGTCATACAAGCAGATTCCGCCTGAGGGCAGTTGCTGAGCATCCTCGACGGCGGTATTGGGGTTCATCGCCACAAGGATTTCATTGGTCTCTCGACGGGCCGTGTATCCGTCTTTGCTGACCCGAATGGTGAACCAGGTGGGTAAGCCTTGGATATTCGAGGGGAAGATGTTCTTCCCGTTTACAGGAATTCCCATCTTGAACAGGGCACGCAGAATCGCAGTGTTGGACGTTTGGCTTCCGGTGCCGTTAATCGTGGCGACGATCATCTGAAAGTCGTTAATGCGGGTTGCGGTCGCTGGTGAAGGGGCAGCGCGTTCGGCTGTTTGGACTGAATCACCCATGTCTACGGCCTCTCCTAAGGCACAGTTGGTCAATGTAGCAATCGTCGAAATATCTGATAAATCAGAGTTATTTGATGATTGTTCGGCAATGATAACAGATTCACCAACGAAGTGAAATAGAGAATTGCCCTAATTATCTGGGGGCAATTCGCGAGGAGGGATGAAGTTGTAACGCATGGCCATCCAACGGATCGGATCGATTGGGATGCCGTTGACGATGATCTCGAAATGGAGGTGCGGCCCACTCGATCGCCCAGTGGATCCCGCTAGACCTACGGTCTGCCCTTTAATGACCGTTTGGCCAGGCTGCACCAAAATCTCGTTCAGGTGGGCGTAGTGGGTGAAGATACCGAAGCCGTGATCGACAATAACGACGTTCCCACGAACATCAAACGCTTCGGTTGCGGCGACAATTCCATCACCGGCTGCAAAGATCGGCTCATCTGAGAAGCGGCGAAAATCGGTGCCGGTATGATAGGAACGCAGGACACCTGCATTGTAGCTGCGAAATCCGCCGAAACGAGATGTGACCACGCTCCCAGGCACCGGGAGTTCAAAGGGCCAACTGAGATAGGCTGCGCTGCTATGCTGGCTGTAGATCTCATTGAGCCGATCCGTCTCTGCCTGATTCAAGTCGGCGTCCAACAAGGGCACCATTCGGAACGGCAGCGCCACTGATTCGAGCGGATACTGAAAACTAAGGACCGTGAGCGTTTCCTCTAGAGATAGGCTTTCTTCGGTCAGCGGATCGGTCGCGTTGATGGCCAGTCGATATTCCCCCGGCTCAGCTTCGAAGCCAAAAGCGTAAGTGGCTTGGTAGCCACTGCCAGCCCAAAACACCGGGATTGACTCACCATCCAAAAGGGCACTAATCTCGAGTGGATACCCTCCAGAGATGAAGGCAGTCCCAGCCTGGCCAGGGCGGAGTTCGAGGACAGGAACGCGAATCTCGAGCTGCCCACCTAGCGGAGCGGCATGCACTGAACTGGGAAAGAGGAGAAGCCCACCGACCACGAGCATCAGAATCAACCAACGGGTATAAGGGTGAGATTTCCCCATGTGTCTACGGTACCTTCCCAATCCGGTGGGATATAGATCGTTGTATCGAGCTGAAACACTAGGGCGGGGCCAACGATCTGGTTACCCGCTTGAAGCTTATCTCGATCGTAGGTGAGCGCCGGCACGGTAATCCCCGCGACAACCACCTCGCTCGAACCAACCCGCGCGAGTGTAGCATTACGCGGACCACTTGGTAAGGGGTGCAATTGCGGCTTTTGCCGACGTCGAATTAAGCTGATGCGCGCAGTCACAACCTCAATCGGGTCTTGAGGAGCTTGATGGTTATAGCGCAACTGATGCATGCGATGAAAGGCGGCATCCCACATCCCAGTCGGTGGCTCAGGTACAGTCAACTCGTGCGACTGCCCAAGATAGCGCATATCCAGCTCTCGCCGGATGAGTATCTCATCCCAGGGCACCTCATCAGATGTCAAGTCCGCCTGCGCTCTTGCCTGGAGTGCGTCGAAAAGGGTGCTAAGCCTGCCGGATGCATCATCAAGCGCTTTGAGGACTGCCTGAGAATAGTCGCGCACGTCGTCCGCCAGGATCATCCCCAGCGCCGACAGGACTCCGGGTGTGCGGGGGACCAACACCCGAGGGATGCCTAGCGCTCCTGCCAGATCACAAGCATGCAGGGGGCCAGCGCCACCGAAGGCAACCAATGTAAAGCCACGCGGATCGTAGCCACGCTCAACGGAAATGCGCCGAATGGCACGCTCCATCGCCGCATTGGCCACATCAATGATTCCTTTTGCCAGTTGCTGCGGAGAGAATTCTGGCGAGAGGCTCTGTACGGCTGTAAGCGCCCTGTCTGGGTGTAGCGCCATCTGCCCGCCCAGGAAGTGATCAGGATGCAGTCGTCCCAAGACGACATTAGCATCGGAGGTCGTAGGGAGGTCGCCTGTGCCATAAGCGGCAGGCCCAGGGTAAGCCCCTGCGCTCGCTGGGCCAACTTGCAACACGCCAGCCGAGTCAATCCGAGCAATGCTGCACCACCCGCCCCCACCGTATGGATATCTACCATCGGAAGATGTAGCGGCAGGCCAGTCAGGGTGGCCGTGTGGGTGCGGCTAATCTTCCCTGGGAAGAGGGCGACGTCGGTGGAGGTGCCGCCCATATCAAAACTAATAATATGATCGAATCCAGCCTGTTGTGCGACCTCAAACGCCCCGACTGCCCCACCTGCTGGCCCGGATAAGACAGTTCGCGCGGCTTCGCGCCGGGCAATAGCAGCGGTAATGACCCCGCCATTGGACTGCATAATACGCAAGGACCGCCCCGCCAAGCCACTCTCAACTCGTGCAAGGTAGCGATCCATTAGCGGAGAGACATAGGCGTTGATCACGGTGGTGCTGGTACGTTCGAACTCACGGTACTCTGGCAAAATCTCGCTGGAGAGCGACACCAGCATATGCGGAGCCAGAATTTCAGCAATGCGACGCTCGTGATCTGGATGCAAGAAGGAGAACAACAAACAGACCGCCACTGACTCGATCCCTAAGTCGATTAGGTGATCGCGCAGGACTTCTACTGCCTTGATGTCCAAGAGCCGAAGCACCTCGCCATCTGCGGAAACACGCTCATCGACCTCAAAACGCAGCGCCTTAGGCAACAAGGGTAAGGCCTTCTGTGGAACGAGAGCGAACAGATCGGGTCGGTTCTGCCGCCCAATCTCAAGCACGTCGCCAAACCCCGCCGTGGTAATCAGAGCTGTAGGTGCGCCGCGCCGCTCTAGCAGTGCGTTCGTTGCAACGGTCGATCCATGAATGACTTCGGCAGACAAGGGGAGGTCTAAGGCCTTGACTCCTGAGAGCAGACTACGGGCGGGGTCATCCGAGGTGGAGAGCTGCTTATGCAGGCTCAGTGATCCATCGTTCAAGACGACAAAGTCGGTGAATGTTCCTCCAATGTCGATCCCGATGACGACTGTTGAAAGTGACATAGGCGACGTCTGCTGACTCAAAAAAGTCCCTGCAACCAGGGACTTGTGAGTAGGATGTTAGCTGGGGGAAAGGGACTCGAACCCCTACTGGCGGAGCCAGAATCCGCTGTTCTGCCAATTAAACTATCCCCCAATTCTGCGAGTCGTAAGTATAACGCGCGCTCCACCCCTTGGCAATAGTCTTGAGACGGTTGCTCAATGAATGCCACAGCACCAATGGCCTGGATTCAGCCGGTAAGCTATACTCACCTTACGATGAAACCGGACCGCTTACGCCAGTTTGAAGACTATCTCCAGCGACTGATTGAGGGCGGCTTCTCGCGCCTCTTAGCTGGGCGACTCCATCCACGCGATGTCGCAGTACAATTGCTGCGCACGATGGAAGATCGAGCCCGCGCGGGTGGCGATGGCCGACGGTTCGCCCCCGACGTGTACACGGTGCGTTTAAGCGCCGCCGACCATCGCGCCATCCTTGAGGCCGAACCCCATCTGACGACACACCTCAGCAATGAACTGATTGAGATGTCGCGCCATAGTGGCCTGGTGCTGGCGAATACGCCATTAGTTCGCTTAGTGGTTGCCCCTAACATGCCGGTTCGCCAATTTGAAATCAGTGCGACACATGTCGACTCACGGATGACCACGCAGGGCTTGGCCGCCTCGACCGGCCCGCAGCACCTGCGCCGCAAAGCGACACTGATCGTCAATGGCAAGACTCACGTTGAAATCCACGACGCGATTCTTCGCATCGGGCGGCAAGGCGACAATCACATTGTACTGCCATCGAGCGTTGTGTCGCGTTATCACGCTCAAGTGCGCCTACGGCGGGGCCGCTACGTCCTCTTCGATCTCAACAGCTCGCATGGCACTTGGGTCAACGACCAGCCCATCCGTGAGCATGTTTTGGAGTCTGGTGACGTGGTCGTCTTCGCCAAGACCGACAGCATGATCTATGTTGAAGATGTCCTCTTCGACAACGATGCTGATACAGTCCCCGACGATCTGGAAAACACCCAGGTCTTCGACACCCCTCCGCGCGCCAGCGAGTAAGCTCTGCTTATGCCGCTCGATGTGGTGCTCCTCATTTTGCGCCTCGCCGTTGTCGGTCTGCTTTACCTCTTTTTGTTGACGCTTGCCTGGTTCATCTGGCAAGATGTACAGGCGGCCAATCGTGAAGCCATTGACGCTATTCGGCGCTTCGGTCGACTGGCTGTTGTTCGATCTCATGAGGATGTGCCAGTCCAATCTGGCGATGAGTTTACTCTGCTGCCATTGACGACGCTTGGGCGTGGACCGACGAACTCGATCACCCTGCGAGACTCCTTCGCCAGCGCCAACCACGCACAAATCTTGCTGCGCGGCGAACAATGGTGGTTGGAGGACCTCGGCAGTCGCAACGGCACCTTGCTCAATGGGGTGCTGGTAGAGACCCCAACCGTCCTATCGTCCGGGGATGTAATCCAGATTGGCCGCGTAGAGCTCCGCATTGACCTTGCTGTAGAAGACTAAACACGGGAGGAAGGACAGCATCTGATGAACGATTCTCAAGTTAGCATCGGAGTGATTGGTGGGTCGGGCCTGTATAACATGCCACAGCTTACCGAGATCGAAGAGCGCAGCATGGATACGCCTTTTGGCAAACCATCTGACGTGGTTGTGATTGGGTCCCTCAACGGGACGCGCGTGGCCTTTATCCCCCGGCATGGGCGTGGCCATATCTACAATCCGACCGAGGTGAACTACCGGGCGAACATCTTCGCCCTGAAATCACTGGGGGTTGAGTGGGTGATTTCAGTAAGCGCGTGTGGCTCACTGCGCGAGGAATACGAGCCGGGCCACATCGTTATCCCCGATCAATTATTTGACCACACTAAAGACGAGCGTGGGCGCACATTCTTCCAGGATGGCTTTGTAGCACATGTCAGTGTCGCTGATCCCTTCTCTGCGACGCTGAGCAAGCTCATTGCCGACGGCGTGCGGGAGGCCGGAGGGACGGTCCACGAAGGCGGCACGTTCATCACGATCGAAGGGCCGCGCTTCAGCACTAAAGGCGAAAGCCATTCCTTCCGTGCCTGGGGTATGTCGATCATTGGCATGACCACCTCGCCTGAAGCCTACCTGGCACGCGAAGCCGAGATGGCCTACGCGGTGATGGCACACGTGACAGACTACGATGTGTGGCATGAATCTGAAGAAGCAGTGACTGTTGATAGGGTGGTTGCCACCTTCCAGAAAAACATCGAAATCGCTCGCTCAGCGATTGTGCACATTGTGGAGAAGCTAGGCAGTGGCGACTATCAGAATGATCAACAGGATGCGCTGGCCCATGCGATCCTCACGAATCGCGACAAGCTCAGCCCAGAGACCATTCAGAAGCTGACTCCTATCGTCGGGAAATACTTCGCGGACTAGGTACTGCTCCTCTTATGATACACGCATCTTATCTGACCCCGTTCACGGACAATGACCTCAATCGCCATCAAACGCTGGCGAGCCGGGAGCGGGGTCTGCTGATGCTGGCCAGTCTGTTCGTGATATTGAATCGAGTGATTCTGCTGCTGGTACGGGACGAGCCACTGTGGATGCTATGGCCGCTGCCGATATGGGTTCTGGTAGCAGTCGCGATGCACATGGCGCTCAATCGGACTGTACCATTGCGTGACCCTTACATCCTGCCATTGGTGCTGTTGCTCTGCGGCTGGGGTCTGACCCTTGTTGAGCGGCTCGCGCCTGCCTTTGGTCCACGCCAGGTGATCTGGGTTGTGGTAGGAGCATTCGCGGCCATCATGGTCACACTGCTGCCGCCGCATCTGCGACTGTTGCGCCGGTATCGCTATAGCTGGTTGTTGGTCGGGTTGGCTCTGTTGGCCGCGACCTTACTGTTTGGCGTTAACCCATCGGGCTTTGCAGGAGCGCCACAACTCTGGCTGGGCTTGCAGGGATT
>JAADYZ010000171.1 GCA_010092775.1 Chloroflexota bacterium | reverse complement strand
CTTGGGCAGGCGGTAACGGAGGTCGCGACTTCGACGATACCAACGCAGACGGCTATGCGAGCCTGCGTTATGTCATCGCGGTGTCTGCTACGGATGACTTTGGTGAACGCGCGATCTACAGTGAGTTGAGCTCCGCTCACCTGGTGAATGCCCCGGCCAGCAATTTCACCGAGACCTCTGAGGTGGGCATCACCACCACTGACATCACAGGTGACAATGGTTACAACAGCTCTTCCAATCCTACCGTTGGTGATGTCGACTGTACCAATGACTTTGGTGGCACCTCCGCTGCGTCGCCGCTGGTCGCCGGAATCGTCGCATTGATCCTTGAAGCCAACCCTGACCTGACCTGGCGAGATGTTCAGCACATTCTGGTCCAGACCGCCGAACAAAACGATGCAGCCGATGCCGGCTGGTTCCAGAACGGTGCTGACCTGTGGGTGAGCCATGCTTATGGGCACGGTCGCGCTAATGCCGGTGACGCCGTTGCCTTGGCAGAAACCTGGACTAACGTAGACGCAGCCCAGACCTGGACCTCGCCGGTTCAAAGCGTCAATGAGCCAATTGAAGATGGTACAGGATTCTTCACCGCTGACTTCTTCGGACCGCTAGACTACAATCCGGAGCCGGGTGCGGCTGTCACGGACGACCTAACCGTAGACACTAACCTGCGCCTGGAGCATGTCGAATTGGTGTTGAACGTCGATCACACCTACACGGGTGATCTACGCATCCAGTTGACCTCACCATCAGGGACGACCAGTACGATGCTCTTCCCGCGCCCATTGGATAACGGGCAGGACATGGTCGCCTGGCGCGTCCAGAGTACACACTTCTGGGACGAGCTATCTGAAGGCACCTGGACAGTCTCAATCGATGATAACTTCAGCCAGGATGTCGGCACCTTTGTTGATTGGACCTTGGTGTTGCACGGCGTTGAAGATGGTCTGCGCCGCCCTGCAGACTTCTCTGCGGCGGGCTCCGGCAACGATCGCATCGCCCTGACCTGGACCGATAACGCCACCGATGAAGATGGCTACCGCATTGAGCGCTCGCTTGATGGCATCACTTGGGAGGCCCTGGCAACGGCTCCAGCCAATGCCACTCTCTACACTGATACTGGCCTGCCAACCTGCGCCACCCGTTACTATCGCGCTCAAGCCTTCCGCAGCGACGGCGGATCAGAGGACACAACTATCTATACACCCACGGTAATCGCCAACAGCAACGGTTGTGTTGAGCAGTTGGCGAATGCAAACTTCGACGACGCGCTGCCTGGCGCTGAGTGGGAAGTCTTCCCAGATGACTCCGCTGGAAGCTTGTTCGAATATCCCAACGCACAGAGCGGGACGAGCCTGATCCTGATGCGGATGGATGGCACGTTCAATCTGCTGCGCCAGAATCTCGAACTGGCTGGTTCAACCGGAGACAGCTTCACGCTTCGGGCTTATTTCGCCGCTCAGAATCTAGCTGACAACGGGGACATCGGCGTGCAGATCGTATTCCTGGACAGTGAGGCGGTTGTCAACGCTCAGGTCTGCCTCTTCGAGCGGCCCGAGGAGTCAACCTTCTTGTGGCAGGAGCTGGTCTGCGTCCTGGCCGCGGAAGGTAGCTATGATGGGGTCAGAGTCAACCTGGGAGCGCGCGGAATCAGCAATGGCTTCCTGGGTATCGACAGTGTTTCACTGACCCAAGAAGGCGCGCCATAGGCTAAACTCAAGCATGCCAATCAAAAACGGTCGGCTCTGTGTAGGGCCGACCGTTTTATTGTCTGATGAGGTTTTAGTTAGACAGCCGGAACAGCCGAGGCACCACCCAGCTTGCGGGCCAACTGGCCCAGCAGGTGACCATTCACCGCGTTCTGTACGGGAAGAGCGAGCAAACCCAGGATAAAGGTACCACTCAGCAACCCGACGATAAAACCGGTGACAATAAAATACAGGATGAGCATGCCGAAATCGCCCAGGTTCTCACGGAACATGCTGAAATTGTCGCCAAATCCGGTGAAAGCACTGAATTCTTCCGTCTCGATGTAGCGAATATAGCCTGCCTGGTATACGAGCGACGCGACAATCGCATAGACGATGGCCAGACAGGAAAGGCAGCCAATCACGATCGGTCCTACCAGACCAAAAGCGCCAGCGGCATCTTCACCGCCGCCACCTGCAACTGCAGCCAGGCCAAAAGTAAACGCAACCTGAACACAGATGACGAGCAAGAGCGGCAATTGGTAGAGCAAGAGAGCCAAGACCAGCATAAAGCCCTTACCGATCTTTCCCCCGAAATCACTCCAATCAGGCAGGGGCGCCGGATTGCCAGCCTTCACATTCTTGGCAATTTCGAAACCCCATCCACCGAGAGCCAGTAAGCCAATCAGAGGAATAAACTGGATCAGGACAGCCAAACCAATCTTCTTGATGACTTCGTCATCCTGGAACCAGTAGGTTAATGCATCACTGTAGGTCATGAGTCGAACATCCCTTCTTGTAGACACAAGGCTAAACAGCGCAAAGCACAGCTATTGTACACACTTTCCTCTATTTCGCATCTTCTACACCCACAGAAAGAGCTTCACAACAAGCGTGAAGCTCCCTTAAAACCACTAGAAATCACTACGTGAAGGTCTATTGCAAAGTTGCAAGATAGGCGGTTAAATCGGAGCGCAGCGTTTCTTCCGTCTGGCTGCCGAACCAGCGCTGGACTTCATTTCCGTTCTCATCTAGCAGGACAAAAACGGGTTGATACGAAATGCCAAACTGCTGAGTAACATCCCGATTCTCGGGGGCTTCGCGATTCAAATAGACGAAATCGATGGGACCCCAGAACTCATTCTCTAGCCTATGGACCATAGGCAGCATGCGGTTGCAGCTTGGTCACCAGAAGGTGAAGAATTCCAGAAGTTGGGGGCGTCCACTGCGCCCGACCACCAGCGGTGAGTCCTCGCGGAAGTATTCATCCTCCGCAGCCGGTTGAGCAGGCAGCAGTGCCAATACATCGGGGGCGATGCCGTCCGGACGAGCAGACGGGTCAGCTTCCTCTTCAACGACGTCAGCCGGTTCAGTCGGAGCTTCCTCGACAATCTCTGTAGCTTCAGGAGCTGCGCTTTCCTCCGGTGCCACGTCTTCAGCCGGAGCTTCTTCGACCACCGCTGTGGGCACCGCTTCAGGAGCCGCTTCTTCCGCGGGAGGCGCCTCAAGCTCCTCGACCACATCCGCTGGGGCCGCCCCTCCAGAGCAGGCTGCCAGCAGCAGTGCTGTCAAGACCATCAACAGAATTCGCTTATGCAACGAGTCTCTCCTGTTTTGATCGGTTGCGTTACCGCATGATTGTAGCGTTTGTCGCTACAGACCGCTTCCCTCAAGCCAGGAAGCCATGTATTCTTCCTTCTCCATCTCCAGCGCATCAACCGTCACATGGAGCGGCTTGAAAGTGTCAACCATCACTGCCAATTCTTCGGTCTTCTCAACGCCAATAGATGCTTCGGTGGCGCCAGGCTGCGGACCGTGTGGCAGGCCGCTCGGATGAAGGGTGATGTCGTAGCGATCGATGCCTTTGCGCGACATGAAGTTGCCGTCGCAATAGTACAGCACCTCATCCGAGTTGACATTCGAATGATTGTAAGGCGCTGGAATACCCTCTGGGTGATAGTCAAACAGACGTGGCACAAAGGAGCAGACGACAAAGTTCCACCCCGCAAAGGTCTGGTGAACAGGTGGTGGCTGGTGAATGCGCCCAGTGATTGGCTCGAAGTCGCGTACGTTGAAAATCCAGGGATATAGATATCCATCCCAGCCGACGACATCAAAGGGATGATGATCGAGGACATGCCGACTGATCTGGTCGCGCACTTTGACACGCACCTCAAACTCGCCCTGCTCAGTGATCGTCTCCAGGTCGGTTGGGATGCGGAAGTCGCGCTCACAGTAGGGGGCGTGCTCAAGCAGTTGACCCACTTCGTTTACATAACGCTTGGGTGGGCGGATCTCAGATGGCGCTTCGATCACAAAGAAGCGGGCCTCGTCGACATCCAATTGTATTTGCCATGTGGTCCCATAGGGAATCACGATGTAGTCACCAGGCTCAAAAGGCAGCTTACCAAACTGAGACCGCAAGACCCCAGTCCCTTCATGTACGAACCACACCTCATAAGCTTGGGCGTTGCGGTAGAAGTAATTCATATTCTGTGTGGGGCGGCTGACACCAAGCAGAACATCATTATTGCCTAGCAGCACCCGTCGGGCTGCGACCGCATCGCCGCCTGCCGGAACCTCCTTGGTTGTGAAGGCCCGGTGGCGCAGCGCACCAAATTCAACGAAACCAGGCTTGGCATCGTTCAGTTTCTCGGTCGCTACGACGCGTGGGGGTAGAAAGTGATGATACAAGATCGACTGGATGCCATGAAAGCCCTCCAGCCCCATCACCTCTTCACGATACAGGTCACCATTTGGCTTGCGAAATTGGGTATGTCGCTTATGCGGAATCTCACCTAGGCGATGATAGAAAGGCATCGGCAATCTCCTTATCGAATTCCTAATTCGTTACGGGCAATGACGACGCGTTGGATCTCGCTGGTGCCCTCGTAAATCTCGGTGATCTTAGCATCGCGGAAATAGCGCTCCAGCGGTAGCTCTTTGCTGTAGCCCATACCACCATGAATCTGGATCGCTTGAGTGGTCACCCACATCGCGGTTTCGGAGGCAAAAAGCTTAGCCATAGATGCCTCAGTCGTATAGCGTTCGCCGCTCTCTTTGCTACGCATCTTAGCTAGGGCGGCATTGTAGAGCAGCAGCCGGGTGGCTTCGATACGCGTTTTCATATCAGCAATTTTCTGCTGGATCATCTGGAAGCGTCCGATCGGGCCGCCGAAAGCTTCGCGCTCACGCGCATAGATCAAACTGGCCTCATAGGCCGCCTCAGCGATCCCTAACGCCTGCGCCGCAATTCCGATGCGTCCGGCATCTAGAACGGTCATCGCAATCTTAAAGCCCATGCCCGGCTCACCGAGCATATCTTCTAGCGGAGCTTCGTAGTCCTGAAAGTGGATTTCGCTGGTCGCAGAAGCCCGAATACCGAGCTTCGGTTCCTTCTTGCCGCGCGAGAAACCGGGCTTTTCGGTATCGATCATGAACGCGGTGATGCCCTTGTGGCCTTGGTCTGGCGCGGTCATGGTGAAAAGCAGAATATAGCGAGCCACAGGCGCGTTGCTGACCCAACTTTTCACGCCATTGATCGTATAGTGCGTCCCCGCTTCGTTTAGCACCGCACGTGACTTCATTGTGGCTGCGTCGGACCCAGACATTGGCTCCGTCAGGGAATAGGCACCGACCACTTCGCCAGAAGCGACGGGAACGAGATAGGCCTGTTTCTGCTCTTCGGTGCCGAATTTGAGCAGGGCATTGCAGTACAGAGAATTGTTCACCGACATCACGACGCCATGCGCTGCACAGGCTTTGGAAATCTCTTCCAGCGCGATAGCGTAGGCAATGGTGTCCATCCCAGCGCCACCGTATTCCTCTGGAATCTCAATCCCCATAAAGCCCATCTGACCCATCTCGCGCACAGTTTCGATTGGGAACTCACCGGTTTCATCGTGGTGGGGGGCAATGGGGGCAACGCGCTCTTGGGCAAATTTGCGCGCCGCCTGCCGGATCATCTCATGCTCTGAGGTGAGCGTTAAGTTCAGGCCCTCGGGGGCCACATTTATCGCCATTCATGAACTCCTTGTGACAGTTGTTTGTGAGGTGACAGCATCGTTCGGCGGTGGCTGTCATATAACTTGCGCTGGATTGATTATACCAACGTGCTTTTTGGATTGCCCCGCCGCGGCTGGTATGCTATGGCCTGCCATGACTGACTACGTGATCTACCTCCACGGCTTCGCCTCATCGCCGGGCAGCACAAAGGCCAACTGGCTTAAAGAGGCCTTGCAACCCTACGATGTGCACTATCTGATCCCGGATTTGAACGCTCCCGATTTCTCACATCTGACCCTAACAGGCGCACTCGTCCAAGCGGCTGAGGCCATTGAATCGAGCGCAGCCGGAGCCGTCCACTTGATCGGCTCTAGCATGGGTGGGATGGTCGCCTTGCATACGATCGATCGCTATCCTGCTGCGCGTGAACGGGTCAGCAGTTTGCTCTGCCTTGCCCCCGGCTTTGACCTGTCCGCCCGCTGGGACGATCTCGTTCCGGCTGAGGCGATGCAGCGGTGGCGAGCTACAGGCTGGCTGCCGTTCTTCAATCATGCCACCCAGAAAGAAGAGCCGCTTCACTACAAATTCTATGAAGACGCAGAATCCCATGACAGCAGTCAGGTGCAGTTTGATCAGCCGATGTTAATCATTCACGGCCAACACGATGAAACGGTCCCGCCGCAGGTCAGCACTGTCTTCGCGCAAGGCCGTGACAACGTGACCGTGAAGCTGGTCGACTCCGATCACACCCTGACGGATCAACTCGACTTCATCCGAGACGAAGCCATCCGATTCTTCGCACTCAAACTGAGGAACTAGTGTCATGACATCCTACGAAAAAGAACGTCAAATTGCTTTCGAGGCGGCAGTCTTGGCAAGTCGGCTCTGCCTAAGCGTTCGAATGGAACTCATTGCGCCGGATCGCTTAGAAAAAGTCGGACGAGAACCCGTCACGGTGGCGGACTTTGGGGCTCAGGCCGTCATCATGCGGTTGATCGCCGCCCATTTCCCAGATGACGGGGCAGTCGCCGAGGAGAAGGCCAGCGACTTCGAGACCGTCGCCACCCCAGAACAGCGCCAACAGGTGACATCATTTGTTGGTCAAACGCTTGAGGCAACAGTCACTGAAGATGACCTGAAGACCTGGCTCGATTTCGGGCGAGGACGGGATGTGCAACGGCGCTGGGTGGTTGATCCGATTGATGGCACCAAAGGCTTCTTACGCGGCGATCAGTTCGCTATCGCTATTGGCCTACTTGATGGTGACGACGTGGTGGTGGCTGCGCTTGGCTGCCCGGCCTTGCCTTACGATCCGGAACGCCCCGATGATCTACTGGGGGTCATCGCCAGTGCAGAACGCGGACAGGGCGCAACCCTTAGCGCCCTCGATGCAGATCAGACCCGCACCATGTCGATCAGCCCTGTCGCTGAAGCAAGCAAGGCCCGCGCTGTTGAAGGGGTCGAGACCCACCACGACCACAGCTTCAGTGGTGGTGTGCTGCAATCCGCAGGTGTCACGCGGGAAGCCTTGCGGCTGGACAGCCAGGCCAAGTATTTAGCCGTCGCAGATGGGCGTGCCGAGATTTACATTCGCAACTCAAAGGGGGGAGCAGGCAGCGAGCGCATCTGGGATCATGCTGCGGGGGCATTGGTCGTTGAAGAAGCAGGAGGCCGCCTCACCGATCTGAATGGGCAGCCTCTTGACTTCACACAAGGCGATACACTCGCCGCGAATTGGGGGATTCTGGCGAGCAACGGCCCCTTTCACGACACAATCTTGACGGCCATTGTCGCCCACAATTCATAACGAGACTATTTTGCTGGCACTTGAGCCGCATCAAGTGGCAGGTCGCGTTGATCGCGTTGGCGCACCTCCGCCAATGTGGTGCGGCTGCGCAGCCACAGCCACACGTTTTGCACCAGCATAGCGACGCCGAAGGCTGTCAAGCCGACATAGATGCCAACAAAGGCTTGGGTCATCACGCCAGCCCACAAGATCGCGCCACACACCAATAGGAACAACACAACCGATTCCGTCACCGCACGCGTTTTCTTGCTAAACACGATCGCGCCTTGGTACCAGCTCTGGACCACCTGCAAGGCTGGCATGGGGATCGAGAACATGAAGGCAATCACAGCCAGATCGGTGAGTTCTGGGGCCAAGCCGGTGATGGTACCAAACCAGAAGCGTGAGATGGGAGTCAGCGCCACCAAAGCAATCGCCGCAGTGATCCCGACAATCAAGATCGTGGAGAAGCGCCGTAGTTGGTCGGCAGCCTGCGGTTCATCTAGCAGGGCAACGACCACTTCATTGTAGGCCACGCCGAAGCTGCGGAACATAAAAGTGAACCCGAAGATCACCGGCCAGATCGCCAACGACGAGATGGCGTCTGGCATGCGGCTAAGCGCGGCACTTCCCAGCGGTTGGATCAACAGCAGCAGCAAAGATGTGAGGGATAGCGGTATGTAAAAGGCAATGAACTTCTGGAAGGTCAAGGCCGTTTCAGGTGGGGGAGCAAGTTTCAGTTCATCGCGTAGGACGGGGCGCACCCGAAACCCTGCATAGATTGCTTCACTCGTCACGCCAGAGGCAATTGCAGCCGTGGCTGTCACAATCCCTGGCCACTGCAAGACAAAGCCGATGGTCAGCATCGTTGCCACAGAGGCCAACCGGATTCCCGTGCCAACACCCACAGCCCTTGAATGCCCAAACCGGATCAGCACCCCCTGTTGGAAACGGCGGTAGCCAATCGTCCAAGTCCAGGGCGTCATAATCATCAGCCCGATACGGGCTGGCTCTATGATTTCTGGTGGGGGGCGCAGCAAGCCGATGACAATCAGATCATAGAGTGGCGTGAAGGCGATCAAGATATGGATCACTGTGAGGATCGCACTGGTACGCATCATGAAGCGGCGCAGCTTGACATAGGAATCCCACTCTTTGCTATAGGCGGTTGATGCCGCCAGCAGCATGATGATGGGAGCCTCAATAATCAGCGCAATCGGAAAGACCACGCCGCCGTATGCCGCTAGATGAATCTCTGGATCAGCCAGCCGAGCCACGAAAGCCGACAACATCGGCAGTTCGGTGCCCATCAAGAGCCAACTCGCCGCCAGCGGCCACCAGGTCTCGAAGGTGCGCTTCATCGTCAGCGGTTGGGTCGTGTTGCCAATAACAGCCATAATGAACGTCTGCCTTTAATCTATCACCAAATCAGCAGAGCGGATTGTATCGCCTGGTTTCTGGTACGGAAAGCACTTAACAGAACCTTTAGGTCTGCGCTTCCCGGCCAGATTCACCAGAATAAGTAAAGGCCAAAGCTCCACAGATTGACCAACCAATGACCAGCCATTGCAGGCACAAGATTGCGTTCCTTCAACACATAAAATGCTAGGAGCCCACCGAAGACAAAGGTCACCAACAGTTTGTCGACAAAGAAGATGCCGTGAATCAGGGCAAAGGACAGAGACGATAGAACGATGATGCGCCAAAACCCGGCCTGACGCGCAGCCATCAAGTCCGGGATGTAAGCCCGCCAGATCAACTCTTCGCAGAAAGCAGCCGACACAGGTACCAGCACTATGATCGCGATTCGCTGCCACAACGCTATACCTGCGTAGGCACTCGAGAGCGTATCTCCATAAAGCTGAGTTAGCCCTAGAAAGTACAATGCAAACAGCACATTGACACCAAGGATCGTCGCGAGGGCAGGCAGGGGGCGAAAACTGAGCAAGCTGCCCTCAGGCGCGAGCATTTGGCGCAAGGGGACAGCATCACGCTTCAGCCGTCGCAGGATAGAAATTACGAAGGCCCACTCCACGAGGAGAACGCCAATATAGCTAACGAACGTCACGTCGCCTGCTGAGATGTTGCGGACCAGATCGGATTCGGTGTAGACGAGCATATAGTAGGGCAGGTACAAAATGATCGCCCAAACGTTGAGAATAATAGGGGGTAGAACGGCATAGTGCAGGAGGGTTCTGTTTTTCATCGCGGGAACTCCAGATAGGAACCAAAGGGGAAAGAAAAGAGGACTTGGCCAAACCCGCATCAGATTGACTTAATATTTTAACCCTGTTGAATGCCCCCGGCGAGATAATTCGCCATGTTATAGTCTACTCAAGGTTGTGCACCAGACAGTCGGCGCCGCTCCTCCAGTTCAAGCAGAATCTCTGCATATCGATCTTCTGTCAGGTTATACGCGAGCATAGCACAACCAACTAAGGCAACAGCCCCTGGAATGACCGTCACCAACAGTTTGATCCCAATCAATGCACTGGCGGTTTGCTCGACACCTGCCACATACCCAGTCACAGTCAGTGTGCCGCCAATTATCAGGCTGGCAATCAAAACTGCGAACTTCTGCGCCAAGAACAAACCTGAGTAGACAATACCGTCTGCGCGGATGCCCACCTTCCATTCGCCGTAGTCGACCGCATCGGGCAGCATTCCGAAGATCATCACGGTTGGCACACCGGCAAAGAGGCCAGCGATGCCCGCGATAACAATGAAGGACGTTGGTTCTTGCTCGTTGGAGAACCAGTTCAAGGCGTAGCACAGCCCCAAAATAACAAAGGCCCCGACAATGGTTGCTTTGCGGCCAATTCGTTTAGCTACGAGGGGCGCAAGCAACGTTCCAGCCACCAGCGGGATGCCGATTACGGCGGCAGCCAGCGATAACAAGGACAAGTTGCCGATGTTGTTGGCGAAGAAGAAGACCACACCCGCTGTGATCAGTGCGGTGCTGGTCTGGCTGGCAATCTGTGCAAGGGCCAGCAAAATCAGGGGGCGGTTGGTAAACAGCACACGCAGTCCTTGTTGAAGGTCGTAGGGCTGCTCCTGTTCAGGGTCTGGCAGGTAGCGCTCTTTGGCGAACGTAATGACGAGAAAGTAAGTCAGCAAGGCAATAGCAGCATAGATTAGAGCGGTGAGTTGAAAGCCCACCTGAAGATCGCCACCGCCCAATCGCTCAGTGAGTACAGGCGTAGCCACATTCGTGATCGTACTGCCAATAAAAATGAACACGGCATTGGTTGATTGAACACTAACTCGCTCATCCTGGTTTCGCGTCATCGAGGGAAACATGGCGTTACGGCTGTTTCCCACCACTGTGAAGAGCGTGTCGAAGAGCAGATAGGTGACAATCGCGTAGACGATTCTGCCCGTCCCGGTAAAGGCTGGGACACTGAAGATCGCCACAAAAGCGACGGCCAACGGCAGTGAGCCAAACATGATGAAGGGGCGAAAGCGTCCCCAACGGGTCGTGGTGCGATCCACCAAGGCCCCAATCAGGGGGTCGTTGATGCCATCCCAAATGCGGGCAAAGGAGATAATTGCTGCGGCCACACCTGCCGCTAGCTGTAACACGTCGGTATAGAAGAACAGCAAGTAGCCCGTCAGCATCCCCCAGATGAGGTTGTTGCCGATCTCCCCACTACTATACGCAAAGCGTTCAGCAACAGAGATAACCGCTGGACTCTGCTGACTACTCTCATCCATGCGACTTGTCCTTAGACTGTAGACGGGGTCAACCTGCTGACGAATAGTCCTGAGTCTAGCGGTCGACAGGGGCAGCGGCCAGATCACAGACTAGCAGCATTGAAACACCAATTGTTCAATTTATAACTTACTAAAATATTGAAAACATATATGATATTTGCTATCTTCAAGGCGTCTTGCACAGCATTTGTACAGGTTTAACCACAGTAACGCTGTGCCACGTACATAAAGAGCTTTAAGGAAAGTTCTATATGCTCACACCAACCCAGTTTAGCCTGGTTTACAATACGCTCTCCTTCACGTTCGCCACGATGCTCGCTTCGTTCGTATTCTTTGTATTGGCGCGCCAGCAGGTGTCGCCCAAGTATCGTAGTGCCCTGGTCATGTCGGCCATTGTGGTAGCCGTCGCTGGCTATCACTACTTCCGCATTTTTGAGAGTTGGTCCGCCGCGTTCATCTTGCAGGATGGAATGTATGTCGCGAGTGGCGTACCCTTCAATGATGCCTATCGTTATGTTGACTGGCTGCTGACTGTTCCGCTGCTCGTCGCTGAGTTAATCGCTGTCCTGAACCTACCCAAAGGTCAGCGCGGCAGGCTCACTGCCCAGCTCGTGATTGCATCGGTCGCGATGATTGTCCTGGGGTATCCTGGTGAGATCGCGCAGACTGCTGGAGCCCGCGCCCTGTGGGGCTTCCTCAGCACGATCCCCTTTGTATACATCGTGTGGATCCTATTTGGGCAATTGAACGGGGCAATCGAACAGCAGACTGGTGAAGCCAAGGTCCTGACCCGTAACATCCGTTGGCTGCTGCTTGGCACCTGGGGCTTCTACCCGATCGTTTATCTGCTGCCTATTCTAGATGGCGTGGGGATTTTGGCGCTGGGCAGCGCGGCAACACTGGTCGGGGTGCAGGTTGGCTACGGTATTGCTGACGTGCTTGCTAAGTGCGGCTATGGCATCATGATCTATGCCATTGCCAAGGCCAATTCGGAAGCCGATGTCGCAGCAATCGAGGCCGTTCCGGCTGGAGAAATGGCAGCTACGCCCGCTCGTTAGCGCGCTGCTCGCCACAGCCTCGCGCATTAGGGTTTGATGAGAGGAGCAGACCGCTTAACGGCCTGCTCCTGATCATTTAGGGAGTTGGGCGCGGTTGACCTTGAGCGACAAGGGAGTCGCTGTAGGCTTTCCAACCGGGGCACCAGTTCGTATGCCAACGCCACAGCTTGGCCGTCAAGGATTGGGGCTTTTCTTGCGCTTTCTGACGCAGCGCACAAGTTGCACATCCATGCTCTTTGGTGTCACTCATTTTGTCATCTCCTAAAAAGCTAAGGACTCAACCCTATCCATACCACACTCAGGCGGCGGTCGAGTAGTGACAAACTTCACAACTTATCTATTCAGTAGGGCAACCTAAAACGGGCCGCAGTCAGCGGCCCGTCAATATATCCATTTCTACCAGGTCGCAGTTTAGGGTGTTGAAAGGGACACGGTGTCGATACCGATGAAGCCTGCCACCACATCCCGATAGCCAATGCTAATTTCAACAGCGTCGTGTGCACCGCCAGCGCTGTCGAGGCTGCAATTGAAGATTTCCCAATCGAAACTACCCGAGACACCACCTGTACGGTCAAACACACAGATCTGTGTCGAGACGGTCTCACCCGCTTGCTGGAGGATTAAGCGTGCGCCCACATCGCCGCCCCCTGTCAAGGCGTTGGCTGCAACATAGAGCGTCAGCATATAGCTGTCACCCGCCATGCCATTTTCGATGGCTACAATCTGCTGGATGTACTCGATATTGCCGGACTGGCCATCTGCCTTGAAGACAAACGCACCTGAACCGCCTTGGACCAGACTGGGGCTGTTGAAGAAGCCAGGATCGTTGCCCGTCACAACGGTGGTCCAACCATCTGAGGATTCGAAATCCCCATTGCTGACGGATGTGCTGCCAGCTTCGCCGTCAACCATATAGGTAACGACGAGCTGCGGTTGAGCCACGGTTTCAGTGGCCTCGCGTGAATCAAACTGGACGTTGTAGCAGCAGGTCGCGAAGGTCTCATCGCTCACGATCATCCAGCCGTAGTTGCCGCTAGTTCCATCCACCCAGGCTTGAACGTCAGCGACGATTTGCTCACCGGTCCAAGTGTAAGTCGTCTCCTCTTGTACGGGCACGGTGGCACTTGCTTGCGCCACGAAATCACCACCGGGGTTTGCCCAAGATGCTGTATCCAACATTGAGAAAGTCCAGGTTGCATCACCAGTCGTGGCGGTCCCCCCGCCTGCGCCACCAGAACCATTCTCAGTCAACACACTTGTACCCTCACCCCACTCTGTATTAACGGTGTGTAGGCTCACGTTCAGTGGAGTACTTACTTTACGCACACTGGAAGCAGTGAGCTGGACCGATGCATCCATGATGGTTGCATTGGCAGGGATCGCACTGAGATCAAACTGCACGAGGGAGCGCATCAGTCGATTCCCACCGTTGCTACCATTGATCCCTACAATGATCCGTTCACCCGCACCGTTCGACAACCGCGGATCAGTATCGTTTCCGTTGCTCCCACTCCAGATCGTGCTATCCTGCACAGCGGTAAAGGTCATTTCGGTGTCGGCCGACACCTGCTCGCCCTCACTCGCCACCGCTGGATAGGCCAGGGTGAGAGCAAGCGCCAGCACGCCAAGAACAATCAACAGTCGAGCTTGCACGTTTCGAGATACGGTCTGCAAATGGGGTATGAAGTTCACTATGACATTCTCCTATTGTAAAGTCGTGGATCCTATGGGAGAGTTGGAGATTGAACTGACTCCACTTCCCTGAACGTTAGCTCCAGCGCGAATTATAGATGAGGGGAAGAAACGCTGCTGAACGGATCAGATACGATCAGCGGACAAGCCGGGCCGTCCGCTGATCTATCCGGGAGCTAGAGGCTAGAGCTTCTCGAGGTAGCGATCCAGTTCCCACTGCGAGACCTGGATCCG
>JAADYZ010000170.1 GCA_010092775.1 Chloroflexota bacterium | reverse complement strand
CTCTATTGGATCGCCCCCTGGTTGATCGTCTCACGAGCGGTGGCCGCGCCAGACTGGTATCTCGCCCTCTGCATCAGCGTGTTCACCTTCGGCATCTTCTTGCACTACACATCGGACATGCAGAAGCACATGGCCCTGAGCTTGCGACCAGATCACTTAATCGACGATGGTTTGTGGGCGCGTGTGCGCAATCCAAATGACCTGGGGGAGCTGTTGATCTATGTGGGCTTTGCTGCACTCGCGATGCATTGGCTGCCCTTCTTGGCCCTCTTCGGTATCGTTGCAATCATCTGGGCGCCCAATATGATCGCCAAAGACAAGTCGCTGTCTCGCTACCCCGCCTACGCAGACTACAAGAAGCGCTTGCGCCGGTTGATCCCTTTTATGCTGTAGAGTCTAGGGAACAAAGCCTAGGGGCATAGCATGCTATGCCCCTAGCGCAATCCCTTATCTTTGTCTGCGCTCTTGATGTTAGCCGAACATCTCGCGGACCTTGTACAGACCGGTGATCAATCGATCGACTTCATCGAAGGTATTGTAGATATAGTAGCTGGCGCGGGCGGTTGCGTTGATGCAGTAGTGCTCATGGGTGGGCTGAGCGCAGTGCCGGCCCGCGCGGATGGCAACGCCCTCGGTGTTGAGGATTTCCGCCACATCATGGGGGTGCGCGTTGGGCACTGTGAAGGAGGTCAGGCCGCCACGCTTCGTCGCATCGAGTGGGCCTATGACTGTGATGCCGGGGACCTCGGCCAGCCGTTCCAGGGCATAGGCCGTTACGGCCTGCTCGTGGGCATGTACCACATCCATCCCAATGTTGTCCAGATAGTCGATGGCCGCCGCCAAACCGACCGCCTCAGCAATCGCACCAGTCCCCGCCTCGAATTTATAAGGCAGATCGTTCCACTTGCTGCCCTCAACTGTCACCTTGCTGATCATGTTGCCGCCGACCATATAGGGAGGCATCGCTTCGAGCAGGTGGCGCTTGCCGTACAGCACACCGATGCCGGTGGGGCCGAGCATCTTGTGGCTACTGAAGGCGAAGAAGTCGGCACCGAGTGCCTGCACATCGACGCTCATGTGAGGCACGCTCTGTGCTCCGTCGATCACAGTCACAGCGCCGACATCGTGCGCGGCCTTGATCATCTCCTCAATCGGGTTAATCGTCCCGACGACATTGGAGCCATGCACAATCGCCACCAGTTTGACTTTCTCATCGAGCATATTGGCATAGGCGTCCAGGTCAAGCGTGCCATCTTCGGCCAGCGGCACATAACGAATCTCGGCACCTTTGCGCTCAGCTAAGACCTGCCAGGGCACAAAGTTGGCGTGATGTTCCATCTCGGTGGTGATGATGGCGTCGTTTGCGGTGATGTTTTCGACACCCCAGGTCCAAGCGACCAGGTTAATGCTTTCGGTGGCGTTGCGGGTGTAGATGATCTGTACTGCCGACTCCGCATTGATGAAGCGGGCTATGCGCTCGCGGGCGCCTTCGTAGGCGACAGTCGCATCTTCGGCCAGTTTGTGGATGCCGCGATGCACGTTGGCGTTGGTCATCCGATAATAGTTGGTCATCGCATCGATGACGGCCAGCGGCTTCTGGGAAGTAGCCGCATTGTCCAGATAGACGAGCGGCACGCCCGGCCGAACTTCCTGATGCAACACCGGGAAGTCCGCACGGATCGCTTCGACATCAAGTGGGGTGGTGAGTACGTTCGTGCTCATGGGGTTTCTCCTAAAAACCTAATTCCAGTGGGCTGTGTAAATACCAAATGTCAATTTGGCCGGCGCAGTTGGATCGTTGAGATGATCACACTCAGTAGGCCAAGGGCGCTCAGTGCGCCGCCAATCTTGAAGCTGGCTGGATCATAGCGCCAGATGATTTGATGTCCTCCGGCGGGCACGCACACCGCGCGGATCGCCGTGTAGGCCGTCAAGTTTTCGGCGGGCCGACCATCGATCTCCACGCGCCAGCCAGGGTACTGCGTTTCGCTCAAGACCAGCAGGCCAGGCGCATCACTTTCCACGTCGATCTGCCAGTAACCAGGCCGGTTTGCGCTGATCGTCAGGCCCGCTGGGTCTGCTGGCTCACCCAGGGCGCAGGCCGGATCAGCATTCAGGATCACGATCTCGGCGGGATCAAAGTCGCTTTGATGCAGGCGATCAATCGCTGCAGTACTGTCCGGGATCACCTCGACTTGATGCACCATCCGGGCGACGGGGAGCGCGTTGGGTCGACTGTACAAACGGCCTGACGGAAGCTCGCTGACCAACTGCAAATCGTCTGGCCCTTCCCCGCTGAATTCATCCAGCGGCCCACCCGATACGACGCCGAAGGCGCTTAAGACATCAAAGGCGCTGGAGCGCGGATCAGGCACCGAAGCGGCGAGCCCTTGTACAGCGGCCACTTCAAGCGCATTGTAACCGAAGACGCTGTTGACCCCCACCTGCATCGCGCCGTTTTGCTCAAAAATCGACAAGCCCCAGGGCAGAACACGCAGTGGTCTTTCGCTCAGTTCACTGGGGAGTTCTTGCCATAAGGCGGCTGGCTCAAGCGGATCGAGACGAACCAGCTTGAAGCCAAACAACCACAGATCGACCACCAGTAGCAAAACCAACGCAGCACCCATCCAGGCTGGAGCTTTGCCCTCACGCTTCAGCAAGCCAATCAACAGGGCGCTGCCACCCGCTAAGCCGATCAGTGCGATCGACCAGCCGCCGAGTTGATGCCACAGCCGACCGCTGGTCTCGCTGGGATGCTGTGCCGCAAACACCGCGCCGGTTGCCGCCAGCGCCGCGATGATGGCCACCGCACCAGCCATCAGCAGGCCGCGCAGCAGCGGCATGATCTGGGCTTGGCGCTCTTCTGGATCGGTCCCTTGCCACCGGCTGATGGCATGGCCTAACAACCCGCTGATCGCAAAGGTGTAGAGAAATGCGGCCCGTCCCGGTGCCCGCGCCAATTGGAAGGGCGGCAGGGTCCGATAGAGCAGCTCGTAGAGAAAGCCGTAGCTACCGAAGGCCATCAGCAAACCAAAGGCGATCAGGGCCAGATAGACCCCGCCCAAACGATCTGGTTTGCGCAGGGCGGACGGTTCCAACTGGAGCAACCGCCAAGACTGCATCTCACGCCGAGCCAAAAGCGCGGTCGGGCTTTCTGCTGCGTTCGTAGACGACAACACTGTGCGCGGGAGGGAAGACGCTAGGAAGCTGCGGGGTCGTCCGCCGCTCCCTCCATCTTGATGGAGTTGTATGACAATGTCCTGAT
>JAADYZ010000169.1 GCA_010092775.1 Chloroflexota bacterium | reverse complement strand
TTTGCTGACCGCCAGCGGCTCGGAGAGTGGTCTTGCAGGCATTTTCCAGGACCTGTTGAGTGATGGGGTGGCCGATCTACGGGGTGATGCGGGTGATACCTGGGTCTTGGACTTCTACTATGCGCACCAGGCTGCACCGGCTGACTCCCTGATGGGCGGACGCATTCAGTTCCGGGATGGCAAAGAGGTCTTGCAGACCGTCACCTGTGCAACGCCGGTCAGCGGCACCTCCAGTGAGTGGCTGCAATGGAGCGCGAACAACGATCCTTGCACCGCCACCGCTGAGCAGTCCTATACCAGCTTGCGTGTCTTCATGGGCTGGCGCATTCGCGGTGGGACGGGCTTCGGCGGCATCGACAACGTCGGCCTGACCCAGACCGCACCTTAGGCGCTGGTAAGCCAACTCAATCCTTCACGCCCTGGTCAAACGATCAGGGCGTTTTTCGTCCCTGTTTCTGGGCGCTGGCATGATATAGCGAGTCCGTTATAATTTTCATAGATTATTCACGAGAACGGGTCTGTTTCTGATCGAGTTGAAGGCTATAAGCCTTGGTAGGCCACCACTTCACAGGATCGTGGCAACACTTGGGGAGTACAAATAATGAAACAAGGTATTCGTTTGATCGTCTTGAGTCCGCTGATCGCATTGATCGCGGTACTCACCATGGTTGTACCCGAAGTCTACGCTGGCCCCATTGTCTACGTCAATGCCAGTGCGACTGGCGGCATGGACGATGGTAGCAGTTGGGCCGATGCCTACGTCGACCTTCAATCGGCCATCAGTGCCGTCTCTGGCGTGGGGGGCAGCCAGATCTGGGTTGCGGCAGGCACCTACGAACCTGGAACCAGTCCAAGCGACACTTTCCACCTGCTCAGCGGGGTCGAAATCTACGGAGGTTTTGCGGGCGGTGAGTCTCAGTTGAGCGACCGCGATCCTGAGATCAACGTAACCATCCTCAATGGAGACATTGACGGTGTCGGCGGCCCTAGCCTTGGCGACGTCCGGAATGTCGTGACTGCGACTGGTAACGTAGACTCATCAGCGGTGTTGGATGGTTTTACCATCACCGGTGGCAACGCGGATAGTGGTAGCAGCGTTTGTGGATCGGGCGATGTTGAGAACTGCGGCGGTGGTATCGCGCTTGACTGGGGCGATCCCATATTGAGCAACCTGATTATCGACAACAATTATGCGAATGCAGCGGGTGGTGGAATCTTTGTGTCATCGCTGAGTCAGCCGACATTGGTCAGCGTCACGATCAAGAACAATTTCGCTGAAATTGCTGGTGGTGGTCTGGCTTTGTTTGGCGACACTGTCTTGATCGATGTGACGGTCACGAACAACTCCACCGATACTGATGGCGGAGGCATCTATGTTGTCGAGTCCGCAGCGGAATTCATTAAGGGTACAGTATCTGGAAACAGTGCCATTGGCCGAGGTGGTGGTTTCTATGTGGAAGGAAGTCTTTCTAACAACGCAACTCTCAAACTGACCAACGTGCTAGTTTCCGGAAACCAGGCGAATGGTAATGGTGGTGGCCTGTTCCTAAGGGGCTCAGTCTTCGCGCCGATGGAGAACGTGACTGTGGTAGGCAACCGGTCCCTTAATGATGCGGGTGGGGGCCTCTACCTTACGGAAATTGAGGCTTCTGCTCAAGTCAACATGGACAACAGTATCCTGGCAGGCAATGTGGCGTCTGCCAGCGGTCCGCAAATTGAACGCGCCCCGGGCTTTGCCTTTTTTGAATCGTCGTTTGTGGAAGGATCGGGCGGCAGCGCAAGCTGGGATAACACCTTTGGCATCGATGGTGGCAATAACATCGACATCGGCGGCGCTGCCCTGACCACCGTCTTTGAGAGTCCAGAGTCGGGCGCCAGCGCACCTACTAGCGCCGGTAACTATCGCTTGGTCAGCGGTAGCCCGGCTATTGACGCGGGCAATACCGCCTTGCTGCCTGCCGATAGCCAAGACCTGGACGACGACGACAATCTCTCTGAATCCATCCCCTTTGATCGGGATGGTGACGCCCGCGTACAGAATGGCGCGGTTGACATGGGCGCCTACGAATCCACCCCGGCTGGCGGAACACCACCTGGTGGTGGTGGTGGCGGTGGCGGTGGTGGTGGAACCCCACCTGAAGGCCCTGAGACACCACCCGGCGGGACCATCGAAAACCTGCCGACTGAGCTGGAAAACAGCGACTTTGAAGGGCTGACCGGCACTATTCTGCCAGAAGACCCCGGTGAAAACGGTGAAACCGAGGACGGCGTGTGGTACGTGGCCTTCGGTAGTCCCCAGGTCTACAGCGACCCCAGCAACCTGATCGACAACGGCGACTCGGCCATCCTATTGATTGGCAGCGATGAGAACAATGGTCTGGCCGGTATCTTCCAGGACAAGACCGTGAATGGCAGCAACGACCTGCGCGGCGATACAGGCGATACCTGGGAGCTGGACTTCTACTATGCTTTCCAGGGCGTCCAATCGGACTCGTTGATGGGAGCGCAGATCCAGTTCCGCAACGGTAAGGACATCGTGCAGACCGTCACCTGTGCAACGCCGGTCAGCGGCACCTCCGGTGAGTGGCTGCAATGGAGCGCGAACAACGATCCCTGCACCGCCACCGCTGAGCAGTCCTATACCAGCTTGCGTGTGTTCATGGGCTGGCGCATTCGCGGTGGCACGGGCTTCGGCGGCATCGACAACGTCGGCCTGACCCAGACCAATCCGTAATTTCACTCCATCTCAAAGCGGACTCAGCGCCCCAATCAAAGTGATCGGGGCGTTTTGATTCTCTGGCACCCCGCTGAAGCCCGCATGCCGATCGGCGGACTAGGAACTATCATTACTTTTATAAAGTGATAAAATGTCCAGGCGCAAGTTTGGATATCCACGCTCAAAGAACCACAAGGGAAACCCTGTTTTATGCAACATCGGACGATTGTCTCGAACATTCTTGTCATCGGATCAGGTGGCGCAGGAATGCGTGCAGCCATTGCCGCGCATCAAGCTGGCGCCGACGTTGTTGTGGTCGGCAAGCGCTTCAAGAAGGACGCGCACACCGTCCTGGCCGCAGGTGGGATCAACGCGGTGCTAGGCAGCCGCGATCCGGAAGATAGCTGGCAGCAGCACTTTGCAGATACCATGAAAGAAGGCTACTACCTGGCCGACCCGCGTGCCGTTGAAATCCTGGTGCGCGAAGCGCCGCAGGCCGTTGTGGAGCTGGCCGACTGGGGCTGCGATTTCGCACGCCTGCCGGACGGCCAACTGGATCAGCGTTACTTTGGCGCCCACAAGTACCGTCGGACCTGCTACGCAGGCGACTACACCGGTCGGGCCATCATCGAAACGCTGGCCGATAAGGTCGAGGAACTGAAGATTCCGGTCAT
This sequence comes from Chloroflexota bacterium, assembly GCA_010092775.1. Lineage (GTDB taxonomy): Bacteria > Chloroflexota > Anaerolineae > Aggregatilineales > UBA3940 > TC-71. Next base: position 1,595 of record JAADYZ010000169.1, on the reverse strand, counting down.
CGACTACCAGTACGTCACCCGCTTGCTGGTGACTGATAACACCTGCTTCGGCGCGATGAGCTTCAACATCCACAGCGGCGAGCGGACGGTCTTTCTGGCTGACGCAGTGATCCTGGCAGCCGGGGGGCACACTCGACTATGGCGGCGCAGTTCATCGCGTCGTGATGAAAACACCGGCGATGGTATGTATCTGGCCTTGCAGGCTGGCGCAGAAATCGCTGATATGGAGTTGGTGCAGTTCCACCCGACCGGCATGGTCGCGCCGGAGACCTGGGCGGGAACCCTGGTGACTGAGGCCGTACGCGGCGAGGGTGGTCGGCTGTTTAATGCCAAGGGTGAGCGCTTTATGGAACATTACGATGCGGAGCGGATGGAGCTGTCCACCCGTGATCGCGTGGCGCTGGCCAACTACACCGAAATCATCGAAGGGCGTGGTGGCCCTAACGGTGGCGTCTTCCTCGATATCAGCCACCAACCCAAGGAATTCATCGTCGAGAAGCTGCCCCGTATGTACCGGCAGTTTCTTGAATCGCAGATGGTAGACATCTCGAAGGAGGCGATGGAGGTCGCTCCGACAGCTCACTACTCAATGGGTGGTGTGGTAATCGAGCCTGAGACACACGCCACCAGAGTGACTGGGCTTTATGCCGCCGGGGAAGTGACCAGTGGTGTGCATGGTGCCAATCGTCTGGGTGGTAACTCGCTGGCGGAGATTCTGGTGTTCGGGCGGATCGCCGCCGAATCCGCCGTCGAGCATTCGCGCGATCTGCGGGTACAACTGCGCGCGCCTGAAGTGATCCATGCAGCGCATGCGGACCTAGATGCGCTGATCCGGCCCGGTGAGGAGCTGGCACGTCCCCTTCAGCGCGCCGTGCGCAATACGATGTGGCAGAACTGCGGCGTTGTGCGCAATGAAGAAGGTCTGCGAAGGGCGCTAGGTCGCCTCAGTGAGCTGCGTGAGGCGGCTAAGTTGGTTGATGTACGCCCCAGTTCAGAAGGCTGGCAGGACCTGGCGATCGCGCTGGACTTGCGAGCTTCGCTGACGGCGGCTGAGGCTACAGTGCTGGGCGCGCTCGAACGTCGTGAGACGCGGGGCGCTCACAATCGCTCGGACTATGCGGAGCGAGATCAGGAATTGCAGTCCACCTTTGTGATTGCCCAGGACGGCGACGAGCTGACCGTCAGCCGACGCCCTTTGGAGGCCGTACCGGACGAGCTCATTGCCTGGCTAAATGACGAGGAATATCAAGTCGCTGGGCGGCTATTGGAGTAGCACGCCTGCCTCGAAGTAATGGGGCCACGGATTGCACGGATCGCACGGATTTCTCGTCCGCTTGCAGCGAGTAAGGGCTGAGCGGCGCTCTGATGTTCGATCGCAATGGCAAGGTAGAGCCTGACTTGTGATGGTGCTAGTCATGGGGCCACGGATTGCACGGATTTCTCGTCCGATTGCAGCGCGTAAGGGCCGAGCGCCGCTCTGTAGGGGCGCTCGGTGTCTCGCCCTTCGGGTGTTCGATCGCAATGGCAAGATAGGGCCTGGCTTGTGATGATGCTAGTCATGGGACCACGGATTGCACGGATTGCACGGATTTCTC
>JAADYZ010000168.1 GCA_010092775.1 Chloroflexota bacterium | reverse complement strand
CTGAATTTGGCGGCAGCGTCGCGTTCGATGTTGCGTGAGCGACCGGCGGCGATGGTCGCACCGGATCGGCTAATCCCTGGGAAGATGGCGAGCGCTTGGGCAAAGCCAATAAAGATCGCATCAGCCCAGTCAAGATCGTTTAGCTTACGCGTCAGCTCCCCAAGGCGTTCGCCTGCATAGAGCAGCAGTGCAGTAACAGAGAGCATAATCGCGCCAACCAGAGGACTCTGAAAGATGCGCTCGAAGAAGTCCTCAAACATCAAACCGATTACCCCTGCCGGGATGGTGCCGACTATCAACAGGGCGAGCAGTTTGGCCTGCCCGCTGATCGGCTTTCGCTCGCGGATCCACATGATAGTCGACGAGGCCATCGCGATCCAGTCTTGATAGAAATAGGCCAGCACGGCCAACGCGGTGCCGACGTGGACGGCCAAACTAAAGGTCAGGCCCGGTGGGTCCCAGCCAAGCAGCCAGGGCACAAGCAACAAGTGCCCAGAACTTGACACCGGAATGAATTCGGTAGCGCCTTGCAGCAGCCCCAGGAGAATCGCTTGCCAGATGGTCATGATGCTTAGTTTTCCGATTCGGCGGCTAGGCCCTGAAGCCGCTCTAGCCGTTCGCGAGCAAATTCTGCGAAGCGCCCTGCGTGGATCGCGGCGCGCATGTCTTCCGTCAATTGGATTAGCATACGCAGGTTGTGGATCGACAAGAGGATAGAGGCGATGATCTCTTTGCTGCGGACCACATGGCGAATGTAGGCGCGGCTGAAATTGCGGCAGACGTAGCAGTCGCAGCTTTCATCGAGCGGGCGTGGATCGCGTGCATAATCCGCCTTGCGCAGATTGAGCTGACCGGCAGAGGTCAGCGCAGCGCCATGTCTGGCCACACGGGTCGGGAGAACGCAGTCGAACATATCGATCCCGCGTGCCACTCCGATAATCAAATCCTCAATGGTTCCGACGCCCATCAAGTAGCGCGGCTTGTCACCAGGTAGAAGGGGTGTCACCGTTTCTAGGACCCGCTTCATGTCCTCTTTGCTCTCACCGACAGACAATCCACCAACAGCATAGCCTGGAAAGTCCATCGCGACCAGCGTTCGGGCCGACTCGGCACGTAGCTGATCGAAGATGCCGCCTTGCACAATCCCAAAGAGGGCCTGGCTGCTTCGATTGGTCCAGGCTGTCTGGCAGCGCTCGGCCCAACGATGGGTCCGATCCATCGCAAGGCGGGAGACCGCTTCGTCGGTTGAGTCGGCAAGTTGATCGAAGGCCATGATGATGTCTGCACCGAGGTTCTGCTGAACTTGAATGGCCTTTTCTGGCGTGAAACGATGACGGCTGCCGTCGATATGCGACTGGAAGGTCACCCCGTCATCATCAATCTCGTTGACGCTGCCCAGGCTCCATACCTGAAAACCGCCACTGTCGGTCAGGATCGGGCCATCCCAAGCCATGAAACGGTGCAGGCCACCGAACTCGGCGACGACATCATCACCTGGCCGGAGGTAGAGATGATAGGTGTTGGCCAGAATCAGTTCAGCCGAAATGTCGGTGAGGTCACGGGGCGTAACGGCCTTGACCGTCGCCAGGGTTCCAACGGGAGCAAAGACGGGTGTTTGGATTGTGCCATGCGCTGTGTGCAGCAATCCTGCTCTGGCCTCACCATCCCTGGCCTGGAGCTCAAAGCTGATGGGCGAACGGCTCATGACGCGGGCTTGCGCAGGTAATGCAGTTCAATGTACTCCAGTGCCTTGATAAAGGGATTCTTGGCCCAGGAATCCTTGAGCGGTGCCAGGCGGTCCGCATCGGCTTTATCGAGCCGTGGGCTAGACGGGTCGATGGCGTCCGTCATGGTAAAGAAGACGTCCGCATGGCCCGTCGCGCCGATAGCGGCAGCCGCATGGGCGAGATATAGATAGGCATCGACTTCCTGGAAATCCAAGACTTGCGACTGAGCAATGGCACTGCGGGTAAACCAAACCAGCGCGTTGGCAACATGCCCCTGGTCGATTTCTGATAGACCCGCGACGGAGTACAGGCGATATTTGCGTGGGCACTTCGGGATGGCTTCGATCGCCGTTGACAGGGCATCACCTGGTTTGTTGTCGGCGTACTGCATGTAAGCAATCATGAAAGGCACCAGGTCGAAATCGGAGAACATTTTTGCCAGAGCTTGCGCATATTCAATTGCGCTGGCCATGTCATCGTTGTCACGAAATTGAGCTACCTTGGCCAACTCCGGGATCGTATGCTCGTCACGGGGGTCCTTCTCTTCGGCATAGGGCAGCTCAGTGCACATTTTGAAGAACTTATCTTCACGGCTCATAGCTTAGTCCTTCTCAATCGGGTGGATATCCTGACATAGTATAGCCAAAACCATCTTGATGTCTAAAGTCTATGCTCCTGAAGGTTAAGTGAAAGCGCACAATTGGCGGATTCTGTATACTGAGGGGGAGGACCATAGATCATGATTACACTCAACGACTTACAAAACGCCACGGGTGGCCAGGCTTTTGGCGACACAGTGGCGACAGAATTTAGCGACTTCGCGTATGAGGCGCAAAAAGCTGAACCAGGCCAGCTGTTTGTCGCCCTACCCCGACCGGGCCGCACGATCGATGATCTGGTTGCACAGGCGATTTCACGCGGGGCACTCGGCGTATTGTGTTCCGACCCGCCCGGTGTCGACAGTTCAGCGGTGAGCGTGATCGTCGTGGGCGACGTCGTGTCCGCTTTGGGTCAGTGGGCAAGTTATGTGCTCCGACAATGGAACGTCACCCTGATTGGCGTGGCTGGCTACGTTGGCAAGACCCTGACGCAGCATGCAGTCGCCAGTGTACTGCGCGAGCGCTTCCCTGTTTACCACAAACCAGAAGCGATTCCTGGAAAACTGGGCTTACCGCTGGCGCTCGGGGGGCTTGATCCGTCCCACCAAATCGCAGTGCTCAAGCTCGTACCGACCTTCCCGGCTGAGATGGCAGATATGGTCTCTCTGTTGACCCCGCAAGCGGTGGTGATCACAAACATCCAACCGGGTTATGAAGAAACTGCTGCGCAAATCGATCGCAGTTTGTTCGAAGCAGAACAAGTAATCGATCGCCTGCCAATAGATGGGGCTTTGATTGCCAATGCAGACGACCCGGTTATTCCGTCGCTGTTCAGCTATAGTTCGGCTCCACTGCTCACCTTTGGTCAGGAGGGTCTGGTAGAGAGCCAAGCAGACTTGGTGGCCTACAATCCGCTGTATTTCACAGACCGAACCAGCTTTGATCTCCGTTATGGCAATCAAGTACTGCGCGAGCAATGGACCCCGCTGCTGGCCCGCCCAGGCCTCACCGCATCTTTGGCGGCGGTCGCTACCGGCCTGATGTTCAGCATGAGCCTGGCAGAGACCTTGCAGGGTCTGAACAAGATGCAGCGCATTTCTGGGCACCTCACCCCAATGGGTGGCATCAATGACACCCTGATCATTGATGATAGCAGTGCTGCGACCATCGGCTCAACCGGAGCAGCACTGGACTTGCTGGGCAACATCGACGTGGGCACGAACCGGCGGGTGTTTATCCTCGGTAATCTCACCCAACCCTCGGCTGAGTTTGCTCGTGAAGGGCATGAGCGGGTGGGCCGGCGGGCGTCTCAGGTCTCCGATATGATTGTAGCGACCAGCCAACTTGCGGCAGAAGCGATCCGGGCTGCGCGCTACGAGGGAACCCCCGCGAATCTGACCCATATCGCCTTTCGACCAGAAGATGTTGCGGGCATTGTCAAGGCGAACACCGGGCCAGGCGATGTGATCCTGGTGAGTGGTGGGCGTGGGGAAAATGTGGTTCGCATGGCGGAGCAACTCGTGGCGGCCCCAATGGATCGCGCGTGGCTGGAACAGCGTGCCATCTTTGAAAAGTCGGAGCGCTTTGAGACCTCCTGGCTGGAAGTGGACCTCAATGCCATAGCGCACAACATAGGGCAGGTCCAAAAGCGAGTGAGCAAGCGTGTTGGCATCATGGCAGTCATCCAAGCGAATGGCTATGGGCACGGTGCCGTAGCGATCGGCGCGACGGCACTGGCAGCCGGAGCCAGCCTGTTGGGTGTGTCGTCGCCACGCGAAGGTATCCAGTTGCGGCAGTTGGGCATCAACGCCCCAATAGTGGTGCTGGGTTACACGCCTCCGGCAGAAATCGCTGACGCGCTCGACCAAAACCTCTCATTGACCATCCATGATACCGACAGCAGCAAATTGATTATGCAGGTTGCACGAGAACGCCAGCGAGTGGCACCCGTCCATGTGCATATCGACACCGGCTTAGGGCAGTTGGGCTTGAGCCGCGAGGAGGTCACGCCGTTAATCCGGCGCTTGGTACGCAGCAGCGACATCACGATTGAAGGCATATCAACAACCCTGGCTAGTGCCGATCGCTTGGCGGACTCAGCGCACACCCGCGAGCAGTTGGCTGCCTTCCGCAAGCAAGTCGAGTCATTTCAGGCGGCAGGCGTTACGATACCGTTTGTTCATGCCGCCACATCGGCGGCCATCTTCAGCGTGCCAGACAGCCTCTTCACGACGGTGCGCCTGGGGATCGCCATGTATGGTCTCAACCCCTCTGCCGAGGTGCCGCTGAGGGGCAACTACCGGCGGGCTCTGTCTTGGAAGACACGTATCGTTCAGATTAAGTCGATCCCTGCGGGCGAGTCAGTCAGCTATGGCAGCATCTATCGCACGCGTAAGGACGAGCAATTGGCTGTCATTCCGGTCGGATCGTATGACGGCTTCCGCGACAGCCCCTATAATTGGGGCGAAGTGTTGGTGCGGGGCCAACGGGTGCCCATTGTGGGACGCGTGGCAATGGACCAGAGTGTCATCAGCGTTGACCGCCTGGAGGAGGTGACGGTTGGTGAGGAAGTTGTTCTGATCGGCAAGCAAGGCAATGAAGAAATCCGCGTCGAGGATGTCGCCCGACGACTCGGCACCACCCATTACGAGGTACTCGCCAACTTAGGTGAACGCATTCCGCGCCTACTCATCACATAAAAGAGAGAAGACAACATGGCCAGATCAGTGGCACTAATTGCTCACGACGGGAAAAAGGAAGACATGGTCGCCTTTGCCAAGGCCAATTCCGAGGTGTTGCGGGCTTTCCACCTCATCGCGACAGGCACAACAGGCTCCCTTGTTCACGATGAGACCGGCCTGGAGATCGAAAGGATGATGTCGGGCCCGGTTGGTGGCGACGTGCAGATTGCGGCGAGAGTCGTTCAAGGCGAGGTAGCAGCGGTGATCTTTTTTGTCGATCAGCTTTCGGCACATCCTCATGACCCAGACATTCAGACGCTGCTGCGCCTGTGCAATGTCCACAACATCCCATTGGCCACCAACCCCGCCACCGCCAACTTGATTCTGTCCGGCGATCTCTAGACGCTGGGCTCGCGTTTCACCGCATTGACAGCGGCTAAATCCACGTTTACAATGGTTTTGAATTAGTCTAATCCTACTCTCATATAAGCGGATGTGGGGGAGAGTGCCCAACCCATACTGGGTTAGGTCGCCGAAGGTGCAAGCCAGACCTATGGCATCGGTCTGGTGAAACTCTCAGGCCCAGGGACCCTACATCAGCATACAGCCTGGAAAGCTGCTCACCCCTTGCGAGCGCACCGACGGGGCAACGGCCTCCTTCCTCTGGCCGGAATCTCTCAGGTTCATGACAGGTCAACCGCCAAACAATACGATCGCGTCCAAAACTCTTTTCTACAAACTGGAGAGATCTATATGAGTACCCAAGTACCCGACGACTTGAAGTTCACCGAAACCGACGAGTGGATCCGTGTGGATGGGGAAGAAGCTTTGATCGGAATCAGTGACTTCGCGCAGGATGCGCTGTCCGATATCGTCTTTGTGGAACTACCCAAGGTAGGCGCTAGCTTTGCCGCCGGAGAGCAGTTCGGTGTAGTCGAATCAGTCAAGGCCGCCGCTGATCTGAAAATGCCGGTCGGTGGCGAAGTGATTGCCGTCAATGATGTCCTCGAAGCCTCGCCAGAGAAGGTCAACAGCTCCCCTTATGACGACGGCTGGATGATCCGCATTAAGCCATCCGACAGCGCCGAGATGGACAAGCTGATGGACGCCGCTGCCTACACCACCTTCCTGAAGGATCGCTAGAGCCAATTTATCAATCGTTCGTCCTGTTATAGTCCGAGAGAGAAACACTGTGACATACACTCCCCATACCGAAGCCGACATCCAGGCGATGCTCGCAACGATTGGGGTAGACAGCCTGGACGCGCTCTTCCAAGATGTACCGGAAGATGTGCGCTATCCTGAGGTTGATCTACCTGAAGCACATTCGCAGATGGAAGCAAGCTGGGTCATGGAAGACCTGGCCAATGCTAATTATGCTGCCGGCAAAACCAACTCGTTCATCGGTGCGGGCGCCTATAATCACTACAGCCCACCGGTGGTCAACTACATCATCCAACGCGGCGAGTTCATGACCGCCTACACACCCTATCAGCCCGAAGTCAGCCAGGGCACCCTGCAAGCCGTTTTCGAGTATCAAAGCATGATTTGCGCCTTGACCGGCATGGACGCCGCGAACGCCAGCCACTATGATGGAGCTACAAGCCTGGCTGAGGCAGTCCTGATGGCCTACAACATCGGGCGTGGCAAGCGGAGCAAGGTCCTTATGAGCCCCGGAGTTCATCCACATTATCGCGAAGTCGTGCGCACCTACATGATCGGCTTTGATGTCGAGATCGTGGGCGATGAGGGTTCACAGGTCGACCTAGACGCTCTGATTGCCTCCATCGATGACAACACGGCCCTGGTCGCGGTGCAGTATCCCAACTTCTTCGGCCAGATCGAAGAGGTGGCCCGCGTGATGGCGGCGGCTCAAGAGAAAGGCGCCCTCGGTTGCATCGTCGCTGATCCCGTTTCGCTGGGTCTGCTCAAGCCGCCCGGCGCCTTGGGTGCCGATGTCGTCGTAGGCGAAGGGCAAGGCCTTGGCATCCCGCTGAGTTACGGGGGTCCCTACCTGGGTTTCTTTGCCACGCGCGACAAGTATGTCCGCAAGATGGCTGGACGCCTTGTCGGTGAAACCAATGATGTGAACGGTAAGCCCGGATACGTACTAACCCTGGCTACGCGCGAGCAGCACATCCGGCGAGAAAAGGCCACCAGCAATATCTGCACGAACCAAGGCCTGATGGCACTCGCCTCAGCAGTTTACATGGCCGCGATGGGTAAGCAAGGGCTGCGCGAAGTCGCAGAGCTGTGCTACCACAAGTCGCACTATGCGGCGGGATTGATCAACGAGTTGCCCGGCTTCTCGGTGGAAATGGACAAGCCTTTCCTCAAGGAGATTGTGGTACACTGCCCTGCCCCAGTCGAAGAGATCAACAGCCATCTTCTAGGCGAGCACGGCATTATCGGTGGATTCGACCTCAGTAGCGTCTATTCCGACCGGACCAATCAGATGCTGTTAGCCATTGTGGAAACGAACACCAAGAACGATATTGATGAGCTGGTAACGGCATTGAGTGAGGTAGCCCAATGAGCGAGAACGGACACAATAACGGGCACGGTAAGACAAACGAAGATCGTCTGGAACCAATCCTGTACGATCTGGGTGCGCCGGGGCGGCGTGCAGTGACGATGCCTGCGCCGGATGTGCCTACTCAGGACATCCCGGCCGACCTGGTTCGAGATGAGCTTGACCTGCCAGAACTGAGCGAAATCGATGTGGTCCGCCACTACACGCGCTTATCGCAGCTCAACATGGCGATCGACACCAACATGTACCCGCTAGGGTCTTGCACGATGAAATACAATCCGCGCCTGAACGAGGAAGTGGCCCGCTTACCTGGCTTGGCCGCAGCCCATCCGATGCAGGATGCCCAAACCGTTCAGGGTGCGCTGGAATTGATGTACGATCTGCAGACCTGGTTGGCCGAGATTGCTGGCTTCGCTGGCGTAACGCTGCAACCG
>JAADYZ010000167.1 GCA_010092775.1 Chloroflexota bacterium | reverse complement strand
CCCTTGTTCCCACGGCAACTTCTCGGCCCTCGACCGTCCCCCCTGTCGAAGCGACATCAACCTTGGCTCCAACCGATGCTCCTGCGACCACCACCCCACGACCCGAATGGCAGCCAGATGGCGTCTTACGTCAGCTATGGGTGCCCATCTTGATGTACCATTATGTCAGTGTGCCACCGGATGAAACCGATCTCATACGGGTGGACCTCTCGGTCACCCCGGAGAAGTTCCGCGAGCAAATGCAATGGTTGGCCGACAACGGCTTCACCACCATTAGCTTCTACGATCTCGCAGCAGGTCTCGCCAGCGGCGAAGCCCTACCAGAGAAACCGGTGATCCTGACCTTCGATGATGGCTACCAGGATAACTACGATAATGCCTTTCCAATCTTGCAAGAGTTCGGCCACGTGGGCACCTTCTTCATCCTGACAGATTTCACTGATCGGGGCGAGGCGGGCTACATGACATGGCAGATGTATGAGGAGATGATCGCCGCAGGCATGAGTATCGAAGTGCACGGTCGCGAACACCTTGACATGGCCAATCGAGATCGGCCCTGGTTGGTGTTCACGCTGCTGGGCGCCGCCGAGACGATCGAAGCCAATCTGGGTTATCAACCGCGTGTGCTATCATATCCGGCTGGTAGCTACGACGACTTGACGCTGCGCGTTGCTCAAGAAGCGGGGTATTGGGTTGCCGTCACGACCGAGTGGGGTGCGCTCCACAGCACCGAAACTCCGCTGGAACTGCGTCGTATCCGCATCCGGGGCGATATGGAGCTGGCTACATTTGCAGCGGTTGTCTCCGACGGATTCGACTAGACGCACTTTTTCCCACCAACCGAAAGGCTTCAAGATGGCCCACATTCAGCACCACGGACGAAACCGCCAACGATCCATCACGCGGTTCTTTAAACGCTTAACTCTGGCTCAGGTATTGGCCCTGGCCCTGGGGGTCAGCATCGTATTGTGCATTGCCTGGGCAGGAGGGCTGGTTCTCCTGTCAGCAGTTGGTTCGACAGTCGCCGAAAACGGCAACTGGGATGTTTGGTCCATCTTAGAGGGAGCATCCTCTGCGGCGGCCTTTGCGATTGCGGTCGGTGGGGGTTTGATGATCCTCTCGCAGTTAAGCGAAGATCTGGAGAATCGCCAGTTTGCTGCCTTCAAAGACACCTTTGAGAAACTGATGTCGGAGGAGGAGATCGAGGCACGGCGCTGGATTTACCAGAACATCAAGTATTCAACCGACCCCACAGACACGATATTCTACCTCAGCGAGAATGCTGACCAGCCACGCCCTGTGCCTGACTCAGCCGAGATGGCGGCCATCATGCAGCATATCAGCCAGTCGGAAAAGGGGCAGCAGCATGTCAAGCGTGTCTTAAACTCGCTCGACTATCTGGCCTTCCTGGTCGAACAGAATTGGATTATTGGCGATGAGGTGATCGATTGGGTGACACCAGTCGTTGTCAAATCCTGGGACCGTCTGGAGCACGTTGTACACTACGAAATGCAGCGGCGCGGAGATGACCAGTATTATCGGCTGGTCGGTGTATTGGCCGAGACCTGCATCCAAGCGAGTCGACGCCAACGGCAGCGGGGGACTGGCCCGGTCGAAGGTGGTAAATGGCTGGATGCCGATGCCCTTTAATTAGAGATCCATCAGAATCACCTCTCGCGACGAACCTGGTAGCTTCTGAGAGTTTTTGGAAGTTTCAGTCGTTATAGTATAGGCACGTGCTAATTGTTCTCCACGTCACAAGCGTGGAGATTTCGATATAACTATGACACGGACTTCACGATTACCAGGTTTCTACAAACAAACCCCTGAAGAACGCGCCTCTATTGTGGCGCGCTGGGCCGATCTTGCCGCTGATGAGTTGGCATTGTTTAGTGACCCCACTAGCGCTTTGCCACTAAGCCTGGCTGACAAGCTAGTCGAGAACGTAGTCGGGACCTACGGGCTGCCTTTTGCTATAGCCGCTAACTTCCAGGTGAACGGACGCGATGTCTTGGTACCTATGGTGGTTGAGGAACCCTCCGTCGTGGCAGCGGCCAGCTACATGGCCAAATTGGCCCGCGCAGGTGGCGGCTTCCAGACTAGCAGCGATGATCCGGTCATGATTGGGCAGGTGCAGTTGCTCGATCTGCCTGATCTAGATGAGGCCGCCGAGACCATCCTCGCCAAGAAAGATGATCTGCTCAGCGTAGTGGCGTCGATCCACCCCCGTTTGATCGACCGCGGCGGCGGCCCGCGTGACTTGCAGGTACGCCGCTTTGCGGCGTCGCCGGTTGGGGCGATGCTGGTCGTCCATCTACATTTGGATTGCCGTGATGCGATGGGCGCCAACATGATCAACAGCGCCTGCGAGGCACTGGCCACCCCCTTGGAACAAATGACCGGTGGGCGGGCAGCCCTACGCATTCTGTCCAATCTGGCTGATCGACGCTTGGCTAAAGCGGAGTGTCGCATCCCGGCTGAGTCCTTGGCTTTTGAAGGCCACAGTGGCGAGCATGTCGTCGATCGCATTATCGAAGCCTGGGCTTTTGCGTCGATTGACCCCTATCGTGCAGCAACACACAACAAGGGCATCATGAACGGCATCGATCCGGTGATCGTTGCGACCGGCAACGACTGGCGAGCCATTGAGGCTGGGACCCATGCCTATGCCGCTCGCGACGGCCAGTACAGCTCACTAAGCCAATGGCGCAAAGCTGACAACGGCGACCTGCTGGGGTCGCTTGAACTGCCAATGGCCGTGGGCATTGTTGGTGGAACGACGCGTGCCCATCCTGTCGCCCAAATCGCGCTGAAGATCCTGGCCGTTCAACGCGCTACCGAGCTAGCCGAGATCGCTACGGCGGTAGGCCTCGCCCAGAATCTGGCGGCCATGCGTGCCCTGGCAACTGAAGGCATTCAGCGGGGACATATGTCGCTGCATGCCCGGCAGGTCGCGCTCGCCGCTGGGGCGACTGATGCACAAGTCGATCAGGTAGCGGCTCACTTGATCGCAGATCAGAAGATTTCGCTGGCTCATGCCCAGCACATCGTATCCCAATTGACTACCGACCAAGAGAAAGAGACCTGAGGATTACTGACATGTCACAACAAAACGGACACAAATCATCTGGTGGCGTCGTCCAACGGCCCACGAATCCTGTTGGGATCGTCGGCTACGGTGCCTATGTACCTCGCTATCGTCTGCCCGGCAGCGAGATCGCTCGCGTCTGGACCGGTGGGGTCGGTGGCTCGCCGGTTAAGGAAAAAGCCGTCGCTGGCCTGGATGAAGACGTCGTTACAATGTCGATTGAGGCAGCACGCAACGCCCTGACCCGCGCCCAAATCGACCCGACCGATATTCGGGCAGTGTGGGTCGGCAGTGAGTCTCACCCCTATGCAGTCAAGCCGACCTCGACCATGGTCGCGGAGGCGATAGGGGCCGTGCCTAACACGTTGGCCGCCGACTGGGAGTTCGCCTGCAAGGCAGGCAGTGAGGCTGTACAAGCCGGAATCGGTTTCGTGGGCAGCAGCATGGGGCGCTACGTGATGAGCATTGGTATGGATATAGCACAGGGGCGACCCGGCGATGCGCTGGAATATACCGCTGCAGCCGGTGGGGCGGCCTTCATCATTGGCCCAGCCGAGGACAGTCTGGCCGTCTATGAGGGGACTTACTCTTTCGTGACTGACACCCCCGACTTCTGGCGGCGCGCCGGCGAATCCTACCCCTCTCATGGCGATCGCTTTACCGGCGAACCCGCTTACTTCAACCACACCATCTCAGCGGCTGAGACAATCATGCAGGAAATGGGCCTCACCCCAGCCGACTTTGACTATGCAGTGTTCCACCAGCCTAACGTAAAGTTCCCAGGGCGAGCAGGCAAGATGCTTGGCTTTACCCCTGAGCAGCTCCAGACGGGCATGCTGGTCAACGAGATCGGCAATGTCTATTCTGGCTCATCGCTTATTGGCCTCAGTGCCATCCTGGATGAAGCCACACCGGATAGTCTGATCCTGTATGTATCCTACGGTTCGGGTGCTGGCTCGGACGCAATGGTCATCCGCACCACAGAACGCCTGGCCGAGCGTCAGGGGTTGGCACGCAGCACGCGCGATTACATTGCTCGCCGCACCGAGATCGACTACGCCCTTTACACCCGCTATCGTGGCAAGCTGAAGATGCACTAGGGAGATATCATCATGACAGATGTGAGCATTATTGGAATTGGACAGACTCGCGTTGCAGAGCATTGGGACCTGACCATGCGAGATTTAGCGGCCCAGGCTGCCCACGCTGCGCTCGACAACGCCGGGATCGAACAGATCGACGCCCTCTACGTCAGCAATATGTTGGCGGGTGAACTCTCACGTCAGGAGCATGTGAGCGCCCTGGCCGCTGATGCGGCTGGCATGAGCGGCATCGAAGCCATCCGGATTGAAGCTGCCGACGCCTCAGGTGGGGCGGCGCTGCGTCAGGCCTATCTGGCGGTGGCCAGTGGCGTCGTCGAGTTTGCGATGGTGCTTGGCGTAGAGAGCATGACGGACCTGATGGGCAACCGCCGCACCGCCGCCTTGAGCACTTCGCTTGATGCCGACTTCGAAGCGATGCAAGGCGCAACCCCTGCCGCGATGGCTGCTCTGATGATGCGCCGCTACATGCACGAAACGGGAACCACTCTGGATGATTTCGCTGGCTTCAGCGTCAACGCCCACAGCAACGGCGGACGCAACCCGAACGCCATGTATCGCAATCGCCTCAAGCCGGAACGCTTCGCCAGTGCTCCGCCGGTGGCAACCCCAGTCAACCTGTTTGACGCCGCGCCTGAGGGGGATGGCGCTGCCGCGCTCATCCTGACCCGCACCGAGCGTGCCCGCGACTTGGTGCCTAATCCCATCCGCATCGCCGGTTCAGCCGTCGCTTCGGATCGCTTCGCCCTGCACGATCGCTCGGACCCACTGACTTTGTCGGCAGTGGTCGGTTCTGCCAGCAAAGCTTACATGCAAGCAGGCATCAATCCGCAAGACATCGACGTGTTCGAGCTGCACGACAGCTTTACGATTATGGCTGCTTTGGCGCTAGAAGCGTCAGGCTTTGCCGAGCGCGGGCAAGGATATACACTAGCCCGCGAAGAAGAAATCGGCTTGGGTGGACGCATCCCCGTTCAGACCTTCGGCGGATTGAAAGCACGTGGTCATGCCGGTGGGGCCACAGGCGTCTATCAAGTCGTGGAGATTATCCAGCAGTTGCGGGCTGAAGCAGGTGAGAACCAAGTCGCGAATGCCCGGGTTGGTATGGCCCAAAACATCGGTGGGATCGGTAGCACAGCCGTCACGCACATCTTTGAGCGGGTCGATTAGCTAATTTGAGAGCTTTTGACAGTTAATGGCCGCCTGACTGGTAGCTTCTGAGAGTCTGATTGAGACATAATTCACACAAGCAATAGCCCGCGATCTTACTGGGTTGATGACAAGGGAGGATTGATGAGATGGAAGTTGTAAACTATTGGCGAATGAAAAAGCAGCGCTTTGGTCTGGAAGGGGCCACACAGCCTCGTCGCGATGCTGGCGAGTCGATGTATCACGAGGACACCCTGCCACACACCAACGGCAATGGGTCTGCCGCTGCCACCTTGACCCTTCAAGCAGAACGCACTGAGACGACTCCGGTTGATCTCTTTACAAAAGGTGTCGTTTATAGCTGGACAACCGTCTACAACGCACCAGCGGGTTTCGATGCCCAAGCACCTTACACACTGGCTATGATTGAATTAGATGATGGCTCTCTGCTGACGGCTCAACTCACTGACGTGGATGGTGAACCAGAGATCGGCCAGCGTGTTGAGATGGTCACGCGTCTGCTGCGCACCGATGGCGAGGCAGGTGTGATCATATACGGCTACAAGTTCCGGCCAGTTCTAGACCACTAAGTCTTCGTCGGCACACGCTAAAGCAAACCCCATGCCCACTTACCTGGGCATGGGGTTTTTGATTCTGGAGGATCGTCACTGGACGATCACATAACAAACATGTTATTCTGATTCATATGAGGAATTCAACACACTAACTCCCTCAGTCCTTAGTCTCTATCCATCCACTTAGGAGCTTCATCTAATGTCCGCTTTGATTTTAGATGGCAAAGCGATCGCCAAGCGCCTTCAGGCCGATATTGCCCAACAGGTCGAAGACCTCAAGGCCAGCCAGAACACCACGCCCGGCCTCGCTGCTGTTCTGGTGGGAGCCAACCCCGCCTCCCAAATGTACGTCAAGATGAAACGCAACCGCTGCGCCGAAGTCGGCATGGCCTCCTTCTTGCACGAAATCCCGGCTGAGATCAGCCAGGAAGAACTCGAAGCCAAAATCCGCCAGATTGGCGATGATCCGAATGTGCATGGCATTCTGGTTCAGCTCCCCCTTCCAGATCACATCGACGCAGAAGGGGTCATGCAGGCCATCCCCATGCATAAAGACGTTGATGGCTTCCATCCGGTCAATATTGGCCGTCTGGCGATGAAAGGCAAAGAGCCGCTGTTTATACCGGCGACCCCCTTTGGCTGCCTGCACCTCCTGCAAGAAGCCGAGTCGCTGGTGGATGACTTCCAGATCTCCGGCTCGAATGCCCTGGTGATTGGCCGCAGCAACATTGTCGGAATGCCTATGGCTCTGTTGTTGGTGAAGGCCAATGCGACCGTGACCGTCGCGCACAGCCGCACCAAGGACATCCAAGCCGTCGTGGAGCAGTCGGACATTGTCATTGGCGCTGTCGGACGACCAGGCATGGTCAAGGGCGAATGGTTCAAACCCGGTGCTGTCGCCATCGATGTGGCCACGGTCAAAGTCGATGATCCAAGCGCCAAGAAAGGTTATCGCTGGGCAGGCGACTTCGAGTACGAAGCAGCCCAAGAGCGCGTTGCGGCAATCACACCGGTGCCGGGTGGCGTCGGACCGATGACCATTGCGATGCTGTTGAAAAACACCTTGCGGGCCGCTCAGGCGACCTTCGAGAACTAAGCACTTGCACTATAGCCGGTTTCGGTGCATTATGACGGGGGCCATCAACAGAAAGCGACCACCATGCCGACTGTCCTCATCCGCAATGCAGCGATTCTGGTTACGATGGATGCCAACCGGCGAGAGATTGCCCAGGGCGGACTGTTCATTCGCGACAATTTGATTGAACAGGTTGGGCCAACCGATACGCTACCCGAGACGGCAGATCAGATTATTGATCTCAGGAACTATGTGGTGCTGCCAGGCTTCGTCAATACGCATCACCATATGTTCCAGTCGCTGACGCGCGCCACACCCGCCGCCCAGAACGCCAACCTGTTCAACTGGCTGGTGACACACTATCCTATCTGGGAGAATCTCACTGCGGAAGGTGTCTACACATCAGCGTTGGTAGCCATGGCCGAACTCATGCGCTCTGGCTGCACCACCTCCAGCGATCACCTCTATCTCTTTCCTAACGACAGTCGCTTAGACGACGAGATTCATGCCGCTCAGGAAATTGGCTTGCGCTTCCACGCGGCTCGCGGCTCAATGAACTTGGGTGAGAGCGCGGGGGGCCTGCCACCAGACAGCATCGTCGAGGATGAAGCGGTGGTCCTCAAAGACTGCCAGCGCGTACTTGAAGAATTCCATGATCCAAACCTCGGGGCCATGCTACAGATTGAGCTGGCCCCTTGCGCTCCCTTCAACGTGACGCAGAATCTGCTACGTGAAACGGCTCGGATGGCCGAAGCCTACCAGGTCACCATGCATACGCATCTGGCGGAAACGCTGGATGAGGAGCAGTACTGCCTTGAGACTTACGGCGTGCGCCCAGTCCAGTTCATGGAGGACCTCGGTTGGATGAACGGACGCGACTGGCACGCTCACTGCGTCCACCTGAGCGATGACGAGATCGATCTGTTCAGCAGCCGCCAAAGTGGCGTAGCACACTGCCCGACGAGCAACATGCGTCTTGCCTCTGGCATCGCCCCTATCCAAAGGATGCGCGACAAAAACGTCCGCGTTGGCCTGGGCGTTGATGGTTCAGCCAGCAACGACGGCGGTCATCTGCTCGCTGAAGCGCGACAAGCTATGTTGTTGCAGCGCGTACAGGGCGACCCGAATGCGATGACCGCGCGTCAGGCGCTGGAACTGGCCACCCTTGGCGGCGCCAGCGTCTTGCACCGCGACGACATCGGCTCGTTGGAGCCGGGCAAGTGTGCCGACCTCATTGCCATCAAACTGGACCGTCTTGAGTACGCTGGCGGCTTGCACGATCCCGTTGCCGCAACGCTTTTCTGCGCCCCCGTCGGCGTGGATTGGTCGATGATCAACGGGCGCGTGGTCGTGCACGAAGGCCACTTGACAACCCTAGAGATTGAACCAGTTATCGAACGCCATAACCAGATCGCTAAGGCGATGGTCAATGGGGAAAAGCCATCGTGAAAACCGTGTGGATCGAGCCGAACATGCTGCTAGTCGGAGAGCGGCCACTCTACGTGAGTGACCTACAAAATCTTTATCTGAAACATGTTCGTGCGATCATCACGTTGATGGAAAAACCTTTGGGCGATCAACCCGGCTTGAATCGGGCCGTTCTCGGCGCAGTCGAAATGACCAGCCTGCACCTCGCAATTCAGGAAAACTTTCCACCCACAGCGGAACAAGTGGCCCAGGCGGCCCACTTCATTGATGAAATGTACGGCCAGGGTAAGATCGTCTATATGCACTGCAAGAATGGGATTCATCGCAGTGGTACGATGTTGCATGCGTTGTTCGTCACCTATGGCTACAATCTACCTGAGGCCAAGGAAAAGGTCGCCCAACTGCGACCGGCCAGCGCCTACAAGAATTTGACGAACCCACAGAAAGATTTCCTGACCGCCTTTGCCCTGCGCATGACCAAACAAACCAGGCACTAGATTCTGATCCTCCTTCCAACAGAAAACGAGTGTTGTATGCCCCAGAAAAGAGCTGCCGTCGCAATCGGTGGGAACTCCTTGATTCAAGACAAGTCCAAGCCGGATGTGCTCCATCAATGGAGCGCCGTGCGCGAGACCTGCACCCACATCGCTGGGATGATCGAAAACGGATGGGATGTCGTCGTGACACATGGCAACGGCCCGCAGGTTGGTTTTATGCTGCGCCGCCATGAGCTGGCAGCCGCCGAAGTCTACTCCGAGCCGCTGGACATTATCGTCGCCGACACCCAGGGCGCAATTGGCTACATGCTCCAACAAGCACTGGAAAATGAATTCCGGCGGCGGCGCATCGAAAAACGTGTCGTCACACTAATCACCCAGGTGTTGGTTGATGCGGACGACAGCGCTTTCCAGCATCCAACCAAGCCCATTGGTGGCTATCTTTCCGACGAACAGGCCGACGGCTTCCGGGCTGATGGGTGGACGGTTGTCGATGATGCGGGGCGCGGCCTCCGCCGCGTGGTGGCGTCGCCCCAGCCGCTGCGTATTATCGAGTTGGAGGTCATCAACGCGCTTTTGCAGCAGGGCATCGTCGTGATTGCCGTTGGCGGTGGGGGCATCCCGGTGATCGAGAATCACAAGGGCGAACTGCGTGAGTTGACTGGCACCCCGGCTGTCATCGATAAGGACCGTGCAACCTCACTGCTGGCCAGTGGTATCGACGCAGAGTTGTTCCTAATATCGACCGCTGTCGAACAGGTCGCCCTGAACTTCAACCAGCCAAATCAGCAGAACCTCAGCCGGATGAGCCTCACAGAGGCCCAGGGCTATCTGCAAGAGGGGCATTTTGCCAAGGGCAGCATGCAGCCCAAGGTCGAAGCGGTGCTGCGCTTCTTGGAAAACGGCGGTCAGCATGCGCTTATCACCAATCCACAGAACATCAATCGGGCACTTGAGGGCAAAACAGGCACGTGGGTCAGCGTGACCTGAGGTGGGAATTTTGACATCCCAAGGTGTACAATTAGGGAGACACGCCTAAAGGAATTCTAAAGCCACTATGTCTGATCATCCTACCATCTCGATCGTTGCACCCATCTACAACGAGGAAGACAGCCTTCAGGAACTGCACCGCCGCATCAGCGGCGTCATGGAGCCGCTCGACCTCTCCTGGGAGTTGGTGATGGTCAACGATGGCAGCCGCGACCGCTCGCTCGAATTGATGGTAGAGCTGCACGAGCGCGACCCTGAGCATGTGCGGATCGTCAATTTTGCTCGAAATTTCGGTCACCAGATTGCCGTGACGGCTGGGATGGACTACGCACAAGGCGAAGCGGTTGTATTGATCGACGCGGATTTGCAGGACCCTCCAGAACTCATCCCGCAGATGATCGAGAAATGGCGCGAGGGATACGAAGTCGTCTATGCCGTGCGGGCCGAGCGGGAAGGTGAAAGCTGGCTCAAACGAACGCTGTCCTCGCTTTTCTATCGCGTGCTTTTTCGCATCACGGAGATCAAGATTCCGCTTGACACAGGTGACTTCCGCCTGATGGATCAGCGCGTGGTCCGTGCAGTGACCACTATGCCAGAGCGGCACCGCTTCATCAGGGGCATGGTCAGTTGGGTGGGCTTTCGCCAAGTCGGCATTGAGTACAAGCGCGATCCGCGCTTTGCTGGCGAGACGAAGTATCCACTGCGCAAGCAACTGCGTCTCGCCTGGGATGGCATTACAGGCTTCTCCTATGTTCCGCTGCAATTGGCCACCTACTTGGGATTCATCATCGCAGCGATGAGTGGGCTATCCATCCTCTTTGTGATCTACATGCGGGCCTTTACCGACGAACTCTTCTTCGAGGGGCAGGCCTCAACACTGGTGATGGTGCTGTTCTTAGGTGGGGTCCAGTTGATCTCACTTGGTGTCATCGGTGAGTATCTCGGTCGGATCTACAATGAAGTTAAAGGGCGTCCCCTCTACATCGTCCATACAACACGGGGATTCGATGACAGTTCTGGTCACCCAGAGGATCAACGCCCAGAGCATCATCTGTCTCTGTCTCGCGAAGGATCGGTCCAGCATGACTAACTCGTCGATCGAAGACCTACTTGCAGAACACCGCACGGTCCAAGCCGATTATCATGTTGTTGAACAGCACGTTAAGGACTTACTGCGAGGCAGACGTATGAAGGACCTCTCCCCGGATGATATGGCGGTTTATCGAGAGTTGTCCGAGCGGCGAGACGCCCTCTACAACCGGATGCGCCAACTCGAACGTAGGTTGCTCGACGGCGTCCCCGGGGCCAGTACAACAAGTATGCCACGCCTAAAGCTCGACGACAGTGACGCCTAGCGGGCTTATGTATCCTGAGGATCGCGTCTTAGTGGGTGTGATACCCAACCCAGCGGACTTCCTCCGCGTGCAAGATGCACACTGGTATCGCATCCCCCACAAACAAGCCAAGCACGGCATCCATGCCGAATACGTGGCCTTCTACTTCACGGGGCGTTACGAAGAAGCCCTGCGCTGGCAGATTTGCTACTATGCCCGCCGGACTGGGCACGAGATGGTTCGGCGGGTTGATCTTCTGCCAGATGAGCCCACCCATCCGCGCGCCCATGAGCAGTACTACAAAATTCAACTTGGCCCACTCAAAGAGCGTCGCCCACCCATCATCAGTTTACGTTGGCGGCGGATCACCTTTATCCAAACCACCTGGGACCGCTTCGTTAAAGCTGAAGAGATTAACGACCTCTTCAGCACTGACAAGCAGTTTGTGGACCGCGTCTATCATGCGCTCAAGCGGCGCGGCCTCCAACCCGAGCGAAACGTCCAGGTACGAGAGGCAGGGGCTGAATACAACGTTGATTTGTTGATCCCGTGTCAGGACGGAGTCGTCATGCTATCCTCAGATGATGCGCACCCATCTCAGGCACTGCCCCTGCGGGATGATCATGAAACGGACTGGCAAGCGATCGATGCTGAGGTGGCCCGGCATGGTGGCCCACTATTAGTCGATGTGCCACTTTGACAAGCACCAAGGGGAAGACAGGGATGACTGAGGGACAAGCGATTGCCATCATCGGTGGCACTGGCAAGGAAGGAAGCGGCTTAGCGTTGCGCTGGGCCAACGCAGGCTATGAGATTATTATTGGTTCGCGCAGCGCTGAGAAGGCCCAGGCCAAAGCTGCCGAACTCAACGCCCTGCTAGGCCGCGCGGCCATCACAGGGGCCGCTAATCTTGATGCTGCTCAACAGGCGGCGGTCGTCGTGGTATCTGTGCCCTATGCGGCACATCGCCCCACGCTAGAAGACATCAAAGTGGCGCTGCAAGGCAAGGTCATGATTGATGTGACGGTACCGCTCAAGCCGCCTAAAGTCGATGTGGTACAGCTACCCGAAGGGCGCAGCGCCGCCGAAGAGGCTCAAGCCCTGCTCGGTGAGCATGTGCGTGTGGTCTCTGCCTTCCAGAACGTCTCCGCTGTTCATCTGAAAGACCTTGAGCACGACGTAGAATGCGACGTGCTGGTGAGCGGCGACGACAGCGAAGCCAAAGAGAAAACCATTGAGCTGGTTGAAGCGGCGGGAATGCGCGGCTTTGATGTCGGTCCATTGGCCAACGCCATCGTGGCGGAGGGTATTACCTCGCTGCTGATCCGAATCAACAAGCGCTACAAAGTCAAGGGTGCTGGCATCCGCATTACAGGGCTGGACCACTGATGACTGAGAGTGTGAAACGCGTCGAATTGATCGGCTTACCCGGTCTCCCACTGATTGAAACAGGTGACGATGTCTTCGCATTGATCTCAGACGGGCTAGACTCGTCAGGCATCGGTGTTCAGCAAGACGATGTGATTGTGGTCACCTCGAAAATCATTTCTAAGGCACAGGGGCGCTGGGTGGATTTGACAAGCATCGAGCCAGATGAAGCAGCTCTTGAGGTCGCTGAGAAGTGCGGCAAAGACCCGCGAGAGGTGGCGCTGATTCTACGGGAGTCAGTGCGTATCTCGCGGATGCGGATGGGCGTTCTGATCACCGAGCACAAGCTCGGCTTTACCAGTGCCAACGCAGGAATCGACCACTCAAATGCGCGTCCCGGCGAGCAGTGGCGCTTGCTCTTACCAGAAAATCCTGATCATGAT
>JAADYZ010000166.1 GCA_010092775.1 Chloroflexota bacterium | reverse complement strand
CGGCTGCGCGTCGATGAAGAACTCGCGGAAACACAGCGTATCGTCATCCGTATCCGCGATGCAAGACAACACCGCCTGATCTGCCTCCTCATCGGTCACCCCGCGCGTGAAGGTGCCCGCGTCCACACGGATCATGTTGGGTGGGGTGGGCGCCACCACCGGCCCCGTTGTGGGCGTCGGTTGAGCGGGCGGCGCTGTCACTTGGGGGTCTGTACCACCTGCACCCGGGTCAGTGGTGGGCGCCGCAGCATTCGGGTCGGTCGTTGGGGCCGCAGGATCAGTGGTGGGCGCGCCACCTTCGACGTTCCCTGTGTCTTCCTCAACCACCGCGGACGTTGCTTCGGCAGGCTGATCAGCCGCACTATCCCCGCCAAAGGGAAGCTGCCAGCCAAAGGGGTTGATCAGCACAAAGACCATCAGAATGGTCAGCATAACAGCCAACACACCGACAAAGGCGAACAAGCCCAGGGAAATACCGCGTGATTGCTGCGGCGGACTGGAATAACCGCGCGGCGCACCATACTGCCCGGCCTGCTGGCTGCTCCAACCCTGGGGGCCATCGGGCGCTTGTGGGCTGGCCGGTACCGGTGAAAGGCCTGTCACCGGATCAACAGCATAGCCAGGAGGGGGCGCGGCGGCGGCCTGTGGCGATGGAGGTGCCGACTGCTGCGTCGAGTACTGTGGAGCAGGCTGCACCGGGCGCTCATAGGTAGGCGCCGGTTGCACATCTTGCTGGCGGGTTGGCGCAGGCATCTCGGATCGGCGCATGGGCGTCGTCTCGTCGGCAAAAGCGGTATCGCTCGCACCGGCATCTTCCCACACAACAGCAGGGCGGGATGGTTCAGGAGCGCGGCTGTCGGTCCAACCGTCGCTCGGTGGCGGCGCAGTGGCGCGTGTTTCTAACATCTGGGCCACGTTGACGTTTTGCACCGTGTCACCGCGATTGACCGGCCCTTCATCTGGCGAGGGCGTTCGAGCTACCCGCATCGTTGACTGCTCGTCCAACAGACCGGGGGCGCCATCCCATACGTGCGGCACGTTCGGCTCCAAGGGTGGCGCGCCGTCGCGGGCCAGCATGGTCATCACGCTGACGTTGTCCTTACCCCCGCGATCCAACACCTTTTGGATCAACGTGGTGGCCGCGTTGCGCGGTGACATCGTCGAGACGATGCGAGCGATCTCGTCGTCATGCAGATAGCGCGTCAGACCATCACTGCACAGCAGCAACGAGTCGTCGGGCCGCAGGCGCAGGTCGAACAAGTCAATATTGACGCTGCGTTCGCTGCCCAGCATCCGCAGCACAACATCCCTGCGCGGGTGATTTTGCGCTTCGTCGGCGGTGATGGCGTTTTCATCCAGGAGCTGCTGCACCAGGGTATGATCCCGTGTGATCTGGCTGATGCTGTTGTCTCGGATCAGGTAGGCGCGGCCATCACCGACCGAGGCCACGTGGGCCTGTTCGCCACGCAGTACGGCTGCGACTACCGTCGCACCCATCTTGACCAATTCCGGGCGGCTCTGGGTGTAGGTATACAGATCAGCGTTGACCTGGCTCAAGACCTGGCGTAGGCGCAAACCCAGGTCAGGTTCCTGGCTTTCATAATAGTAGGTCATTGCCTGGTAGGCGACGTACTCCGCTGCCTGGCGACCACGCGCCCCACCGCCCATCCCATCGACTACGATGTACAGGCTGCCACTGAACCGCGAGGTCTGGGGGTCCGGCGGTTGGTAGAGGAGGATGGCATCCTCATTCTCTTGATCGGACCCGCCGGGGTCCGTAATCGGCCATACTTCAATCGTTAAATTGCTCATAATGCTTCAATCCGCTGGTGTGGATGGTCTTTTTGAGGCGGCGTGGATTTGAAAACCATAGCGGCGTGCCGCACACCACCCTGTCCTCATGTGTCGCGATTGTACCGCCCTGCCCGTATTGAGTCCACTTCAGTGAGCGACAGAGCAGGGCAATCGCAGCAAAACGAGATCTAAAGAGTTAGTCGCAAATCCTACCCTATTTCGCTAAATGTCGGCTTGCCACACCCTAGCTTCGTGGGGGACGGATGTCGCGTCAGCGGCACAGGGGGTGTAAGACTAAGTCCATCCGGGTGACTTGCAATAGAACATATGTTCGTCTAGAATAGATCAAAACGCAGAAGTGGAGTGAAACTATGAACAAGCCCAAAGTCTTCGCGATGAGCTTTTCCAAAGTGTATCCGCTTTATGTGGCAAAGGCAGAGAAAAAAGGCCGCACAAAAGCTGAAGTCGATAAGATCATCTGCTGGTTGACGGGTTACAGTCAGGCTGAGTTGGAGGCCCTCCTCGAAACGCAGACTGACGTCGAGACCTTCATTACCGAGGCGCCTCAAATGAACCCATCACGTGTCTTGATTAAAGGTGTGATTTGTGGTGTCCGTGTGGAGGACGTTGAAGAACCCACAATGCAGAATCTTCGCTACTTGGACAAGCTGATTGATGAGCTGGCACGCGGCAAAGCCATAGAAAAGATCGTGAGGACGGCATAGGTTGACGACGACGCAGCGACTGTCTTAGTCGTCCAACGACTCCAGATAGGCCAAGACGCGCTCTGCACCACCCTTCTTGGCGAAGTGACGAAGTGAAAAGCCGTGCACACCAGGCGTATGGCGCGCTGAAGGGAAAGCGGCCAGAATCGCCTGTACAATCTCCACTTCGTCAAGCATGGCGCACAGATACAGCAGGTCCAGCCGAGCGCCTTGTTCAATCAGATGGCGCGCAATCTCCGCCTGCCCCATGTGGGCGGCTGCATCCAGGGCCGACTCCCAATCACCGCCACCCATGTCACAGCTCGCATTGATCAAGCGCGGATCGTAGTCGACCATTTTCTGTACACGGTCAAAGTCTCGGTGTGCGCTCAATACAAACTCCAGCACAGTGCGCTGGTTGAGGGTGTCTTTGAGGTCTAAGTCCAAAATGTCCACAGTCTGTTGCTCCTCCGGTTCGGGTTTTCTCTATTCTAGGTCGACCTGAGGGCCAATACTTCTCTCAAATTGCGATCTTTGGGCGAGTTCAATAGCGGTGCTTCTGCCGAAAGGCACGCGGAGACAGGCCATAGTGGCGGCTAAACAGCGCACTAAAGGAACCTAGACTGCGATAGCCAACCGTCAGACAGACCTCGCTGATAGGCAGGTCGCTGTGCAGTAAGAGGGCCTCGGCGCGCTCCAGGCGCAACCGCGTCTGATAAGCCTGAGGTGTCATGCCGAAGGCTTCTGTAAAGCGCCGCAGGAAATGGTAGGGTGACATCGTTGCGGCACGAGCCATTTCGTCCAGCGACACTCTCTCGTCGGGATGGCTGTGCAGGAATTCAATGGCCAAATGCAGGCGTCGATAGAGTTCCTGCCGTGTGGCTGTACGCACACCGGGAAAGGCATCGGCCTGCTGGGCAAGGTCGAGCTGCACTGCCAGCATTCGCCTGAGGAGGGCATACAGCAGAGGATGACTCAGGTCTGAGAGGAAGCCCTGAGCTTGATAGCTGCGCCGCAGTTCAAACAAGATTGGAGAGACGAGATCGTCATGAGGATGTGCGATCTCGAAGAACAACAGCCTTTGGGCCACTTCATAGGGATTGTCTAACAAGGTCTCATCTGGCAAGCACAAGTGGCGGAATACATCGCTCTGCCAGCTAATGGGGAAGAACACACAAAATGACTCGACAGGCTGCTCGGCCTCGATCAGCAGATTATAGGGTTGAGCATGATTCAGGATGAGGTAGCAGTGGTCATCAACCGCGATCTGTGCTCCCTCCGCGCCATAGATCGCCCGACCATTGAACATACATTTGATCGACAGCGCGCCGATCACCTGGCTGTGTATCAGCTGCCGATTGTGTCCATTGACAATCAGGGGGCTGTCGATCTGATCGAGGGTCATGAGCCGCTAGGTAGACTGCTCTTCAACTCGCAGGTTTCCAATCACCCGCCGCCGGGATGCCATGCAGTGTCGTCGCGGCTCGCGTCCCGTTGATCACTGCCTGGGCGACGACCTCCGCCGCATAGGCCCCAACCAGGTTGACGTTGCCCGCCGTCTTGCCCGTGGCCAGCGCGAAGATCGTATCGCCGTCAAACATAGTGTGCGCCGGTCGGATGCTGCGGGCCAACCCATTGTGGGCCATTTGCGCCACCTTGTTGGCCTCATCCTTGTCCAGTTTGGCGTTGGTCGCCACCACGCCGATCACTGTGTTGCTGGCGAAACGGGTCACGGTCTTGCCAATCAGCGTTTTGAGGGTCGCCAGCGTATCGGCCAGGTCCTTGCCGCCCGGTGGTTGGCGCGTCCCGGCGATGATCTGGTTCGTCTCCGGGTCGATCACATCGCCGAAAGCGTTCACCGCAAGCAAGGCCGCCACCACCAGCCCGCCACCCAGATCAATGCTGGCCGTACCGATCCCGGCTTTCATAGCGAAGCCTGCCCCAAAAGCCTTCCCGACGGTTGCGCCAGTGCCCGCGCCGACATTGCCCTGTTCAATCGGGCCATCGCTCGCTGCTTCGGCAGCGGCACGCCCCATTGCTGCATCAGGTCGCACACTCGCG
>JAADYZ010000165.1 GCA_010092775.1 Chloroflexota bacterium | reverse complement strand
GATCTGGGCTGCGTACAAAGCGATGATCAGGTCGGCGGTGCCGATCTGTGTGATTCCTTTAACCAGCGTCGCCCGCCCGATGGTGGGTCTTTGTAGCACATAGCGCAGGCCATCAAGGAAATCTCGCCAACCGTTGACCTCTGCATCCGCCTCGCGGCGTGGTGCCGTCTCCGCGTTGATCTGCATAAGCACAAGCGACGCTAGCAGGAAGGTCCCGGCGTCGATCACCAGGGCAGTCTCGGCACCGAACAAGCCTGCCACCACCCCACCAATCGCTGCACCCACTGCCAGCATGGCCGACCAGGTCGCGCTTGCCAGCGAATTGGCCGTGATCAATTCGTCGCGCTCAACCAGGGCGGGCAGGATCGCCCCTTGCGCTGGCTCGAAGAAGGCTGAGACGGCAAACTGCGTCACGCTCAACACGTAGATCAGCCAGACGCGCTCCGGGCGATCGACCAACAAGAAGCCCAACACGATGAAGATGCGCAGCGCGTTGGAGATGACCATAATCCATTTGCGATCGAAGCGATCAGCTACCACCCCTGCGATCGGGCCAAGGATAAAGGGTGGCAGCGCTCTCGCCACAAACAGAGTACCCACTGCCAAACCACTGTCGGTGTAGCGGGTGACGATGATGACACTGGCGATGGTGTTGAACCAATCGCCCATCAGGCTGATCACCTGGGCAGTCCACAAGTGGCGGAACTGAGGCCGCCGCAGGATCAATTCGAAGTAAGTTCGCATGGGCGCTTGACTAACAGGGGCAACCCATCGCGGATTGCCCTGAACAACGGCCGTTTGTTGGGGCTGGGTCTAACGGGAGGTCTCCAGCAAGAACTCCGGCGAGACCTGCACAATGGCGTCTTCAATCAACTCGTACTCGTAGACATAGGTGTCACTGGCTTCATCGTAGACTTGTGTGACAATCTCCGGCGCGATCAGCACGTAGGTTGGGCAACCAAAACAAGCTTGGTCGCCAAAGCCGATGGAGTCGAAGGTGAAGGTCGTCCCGGCCTCAGCCCAATGATGCGCCACCTTGATCGGCACCGCTTCCTCAAAAGGATCGCCTTCGGTTTGGGTGAAGGGCAGCTGATAGAGAATCAC
Source organism: Chloroflexota bacterium (assembly GCA_010092775.1). GTDB lineage: Bacteria > Chloroflexota > Anaerolineae > Aggregatilineales > UBA3940 > TC-71. The sequence continues at coordinate 1,491 of JAADYZ010000165.1, read as the reverse complement.
GAGATAGGAAAGCTCGTTAGGGCTGACATCTTCAAGCACGAAGGTTTCCCAACTGACCTGCAAGGGCGCATCAGCTGAGTAGACAGCGTAGGTGGCATAGTATTCGTCGTCTTCAAAGATGCCATTATTGTTGGAATCGATGAAGAAGTCTTCGGCTTCCTTGATCGGTGGGGTGTCAATCGTAACACTGACCTGACAGGCGGCCGTCAGAACCGCGACAGAAGCCAAAATCAAAACCAGGGAAAAGCGCTTGTTCACGTTGTGTGGTCCTTTCTTGGGGAACAGATCACCCTTTATGCCCAGATAATACCTGTGTCCGGTCTATTTCGCGATGGCGTTCACCCGGAGCGCGTGCTGCTGCGCTGCTGGTCCACCACATTGTGCCGATCAAAGCGGGAAGGCCCTTGGCTGTAGCCCAGCGCTTGGTCTGGGTGGATACCCCATTGGCCGCCTTGTTCCCCCAGAAGGCTGTTCAGGTGAGCGCTGATCCCTTGGATTGGGGTTTGTTAGTGAGTCGCGCATGACCAACTCGCCCCTACACCGCTCGGATGACCACCATCTGGTGCGAACCTACCAGGATGTTGAAGCTCCAGGCGCGGCGGAATTCCTCGTCGGGCATCCAATACAGATTGCCATAGCCGATCAAGTCATGGTCGTGGCCGTTTACCCAGGAGTTGATGAAGCCCCAGGGAGCGGCTACCACATCACCGTCTGTCTCGGTCGCGGTCTTGTTGGGATCGTATGCGGCCAGCATCATGCTGTGTACGCCGAAGGGATACTTGACCTGATTCCCTACCACATAAAGGGTTGCCACCGGTGGAAAACCGATCAGATCACCGTCTGGCTCCATGATCGCCGGGCGCTCTTTATCGGTCCAACCCAGAGTGACGATCACGGCTGTGTCGGGCTCTTGTAGCAGCCTGACCAAGGCGTCCGGTGTGCCTGCTTGTGCCGTTGAGTCGACCTTCATCCTGCGCTTGCGGGCGGCCACTCGCGCCAGTGCGGCTTGCTGGCGCGGCGCAATTGGCCCGCCAGGCCACAATCGGGTGGTCATGCCGAACAGAATCGCCGGGGTGAAGAACAGCGAGAACAGCGCTGAGGAGCGCCGATTGGCCAGCTTGGTGATGGTAGCATAATCGACCATCCGACCGCCTCGTAGGTAGCTCAGGGCCGCCCCGATGGCGTAGGCTGGGCTGTCATTGGGTTCGCGCTGCTGTCGTTGATACGTCGAGAGCGTGGCTTCATCCAGCCCGCCCACGGTGATTGCCTGGTTGGAGAGGGGTGCTGATGTCATGCCCTGATTATACTGCGAAGCGCGTCAAGCCAAGCCACCAGGTACACTCGAGATTCAGACAGACGATCTGCGCTACGCTCCTCGGTTCAGCCAGGCCAGCCTCAATAGCAGAGGAGCGGTCCCGCGACCGCTCCTCCCTTGCTCCGGCCATTCGTCCACCACGGTCTGCGGTGGCCCACCATCCCCCTGTGAGAGTG
>JAADYZ010000164.1 GCA_010092775.1 Chloroflexota bacterium | reverse complement strand
CCTGGGGGACAGCTTGGATGCAATGGACCATGCTCTTCGAGCCCACCAGATTATATGCAATCTTCAGAAAATCTTCGCACTTCTTTACTCGGCATGAGGATTATGAACGCTATAATGTCTACATCGATCGGTGGTTAGTAGGCATAAGCAGCATGTATCAAGTTTTTGGTTTGCTTCGGGGCCAGCCAACGGACGATTCCATGCAGTTTCATTGATCTAAACCTGAGTAAAGAGCTGTTGAAGAATCCATCATGGCTACCTTGTCGCCCTCTGTTCCAGAGATTACCAGTCGCTATATCCTCCAAAGTGAATTAGGGCGTGGAGGGATGGGCGTTGTCTATCGTGCTTTAGACAGGTTGACACAACAACATGTAGCGCTCAAGCGAGTGTCGCTGCCGTCCAGCCGAATTGACTCTACAGACCGCTTAGCCCGTCACCAGTCACAAGACTACCGGCGTGCTTTGGCTCGTGAATTTCGCACCTTGGCCTCGTTGCGACACCCCAACATTATCAGTGTTTTGGATTACGGTTTCGATGGAGGTGGCCAGCCCTTTTACACGATGGAGATTCTCGAGGATGCCCCCAACATACTCGAAGCAGGGCGGGACAAACCCCTCCTCAAACAAATGGAACTCCTGGTGCAAGTGCTTCAGGCGTTGGCTTACCTGCATCGTCGTGGAATCATCCATCGAGACCTAAAACCCGACAATGTTCTGGTGGTTGAAGAGCGCGTCAAAGTGCTCGATTTCGGGTTGGCGATTGCGCAAGATTATATTGCGGATGCTGCGGCATTCGTCGGTACCGTCGCCTATGCGGCTCCGGAAGTTATCCGCGGTCAAGCAGCTACAGCCGCATCGGACCTCTACGCTGTTGGCGTTATGGCAGTAGAAATGATCTCTGGGCGTTATCCATATCAGCGTGACCAAGGCACTGGCATGTTATTGACTGAGATCATTTCGTCTCAACCAGACCTTTCTCAACTTGATACTGACGAACGACTTCGGGCAACTCTCATTCAGCTCTTGTCGAAAGAGCCGAAGCATCGCCCGGATGATGCCGTTGATTTGATTGCGGCCTATGCCGAAGCGACTGATCAAGCCATCCCTCGTGAGACTGAGCTTATCCGCGAAAGCTATCTGCAAGCTGCTGATTTCATTGGTCGAAGCGATGCCCTCAACCAGTTGATCACCGCACTTGGTGAAGCCAGACAAGGTTTTGGGGGCCTTTGGTTAGTTGGTGGCGAGAGTGGCGTTGGCAAATCTCGCCTGGTCGATGAACTGCGGATTCAAGCTCTAGTCGATGGTGGGCTGGTGTTATTTGGCCAAGCCGTTTCCGAAGGGGCCGCTCCCTACCGCCTGTGGCGGGACATACTCCGTTATCTCAGTTTGCAAACAGACCTGACTGACCTCGAAGCCAGTGTGCTTAAGGCTTTGGTTCCGGATATTGCTACGTTGATCAAGCGCGAAGTCAGCGATGCCCCTGATATTGACCCGGCAGCAGCGCAAGACCGGCTCATTGCTGTGGTAGAAAACGTCTTCAGGCGTCAGGGGGCGCCAATTGTGGTCATTCTAGAGGATTTACATTGGGCGCACGAAAGCCTAGCAATCTTGGCGCGTGTGGCCAAGATTGCGCCGCAACTCCCACTGCTCATGATTGGTACTTACCGCAACGATGAGCAGCCCGACCTGCCTTCTATGCTGACGGAGATGGCCGATATTGATCCTGTTCCTCAGGTGATTGAACTGGAACGACTCAATTATCAGGAAATTGCCGAGTTGAGTGTTGCTATGTTGGGCGAAGCAATCGGCCGTAAAGATCAGGTGCTGTCGCTGCTGCAACGTGAGACTGAAGGCAATGTCTATTTCATTGTGGAGGTCGTTCGAATCCTGGCGGAGGAGGCTGGCGAGCTTGCCCTTGTGGGCGAACGTCCCCTTCCGGAAAACATGTTTGTAGGGGGCATCAGAACAGTGGTCCAGCGACGCTTGGCTCGCGTGGCGGACAACGCACGCCCCCTGCTGCGCATTGCAGCCGTGATCGGTCGGGATATTGATACGCTTATCCTGAATCGTCTTATCACTGAGAATCCTGTTCTCTATGAGAGTGGCCTGGACGACTGGCTCACCACCTGTGCATCCGCCATGATTCTGGAGAGAAACGTTGGGGCATCGGGTGAAAAAGGGTGGCGTTTTGGTCACGACAAGCTGCGCGAAGGATTGCTAGCAGACATCGCAGCAGAAGAAAGTCGTGTCATCCACCTCAATGTAGCCAAAGCAATCGAAGCGGTGTATCCAGATCAGGCGTCGCAGCTAACCGCCTTAGCATATCATTGGAGACTGGCTGGTGACCTTGTTAAAGAGGCTTCATACTCATATCGGGCAGGTGAGCAAACGCTCGCCAATGGCGCTTACGTAGAAGCGGCGACTTTCTTGCAGCGGTCGCTCGAACTGGCTCCTCAGGTCAATATGCCCACCTCACAGCAAGCTCACATTGCACGCCTCCTGGGCGATGCTTATCATGGTGCAGGCAGGTTGAGCCCGGCAGCGGAATACTATGATCGCGCCTTAGAGTTACTGGGATGGCCTTTTGATAACTCCCGCGCTGGACTAATGATTGGCTTGGTCCGAGAATTGCTCATTCAAGGCATCCATCGGACCTTGCCACGCCCCTTATGGTTCAGTGGGAAGGACAATCCCGACGCTCGTGTAGAGGCTTCTCAGGCCTACCAGCAACATGCCTTGCGTTATTATCTGACTGGCGATCCGATCCCTGGAATCTATGCGATTTTGCGCGCGACCAACTTGGCGGAGGGCGTCGAGCCGTCGGCTGCATTAGCAAGGGTTTATTCAAGCAGCGCCATTGCCGCTTCAGTGGTTCCCATCCATCTTCTGGCGGAGCGTTACTTTGAGCTGGCAAATGCGCTGCCTCTGCCCCCTGGGGAGGACTTCACGCGTTCTTGGGTCACACTCCGGGAAGGGATGTATGCAACCGGCACAGCCCAATGGCAGCGCGCTGAGGAAACCTTGGCTCGAAGTGCGGTGCTTGCCGACAATCTAGGCCAACGGCGCTTGTGGGAAGAAGCAACTGGAACGCGAGCCTACACACGTTACTATCAAGGGCTGTACCGACAAGCGCACGATGATTTTGAAGACGTTTACCACTCTGCCAACCGGAGGGGCGATATCCGGGAGCAAATTGTCATGCGCTTCGGCAAGGCGAGTGCATCGATGCGCCTGGCGGACTTTGCTGAAGCCATGGCCAACCTGAAAGAAGCGGAGGCGCTGCTGAAGCAAGACCCGTATCCCAGCCGGACGCACCAGGTAGGCATTTATGGCAGTTTGGCTGCCGCACATCTTGGCCTAGGGAATCGCGATGAAGCGGTGACGGTCGCAGTGCACGCTACAGAGATAATTGAGTCGGGTTTACCGACCGCCTTTTATGCCCTTGAAGGCTATGCAGCCGTCGCAGAAGTCTATCTTCGTTTATGGGAAGTAGCAGATGAACTGGCTGACCTACCCGCAAAGACCGAGCAAGCATGTCGCAACTTGAGGCGCTATAGTCGAGTGTTTCCAATTGCTTCGCCTCGCCACGAGATCTATTGGGGAGTCTATCAAGCTCTGTCAGGTCATCAAGATAAAGCCCAACAGCACTGGCGCAAAGGTTTGGAGGTGGCGCAAAAGATGCTAATGCCCTTTGAGCAAGGCCTTGCTCTCTATGAGATGGGGCGCCACCTCTCCCCTGGTGATCCAGCACGACGTCAGAAGCTTGAACAGGCCCTCTTAATTTTCGATCGGCTCGGGGTGCCCAACTACCGTAGCCAGGCTGAAGACGCTTTACGGGCTTTGTAGCGCTGGTCTATGCGTTTTCGTCTTCGTCGACTTCGGGAAGATATTGCGCGCCTTCGATGCGATAGAAGATGTAGTCCTCTACCGGCTCTCCCCCGATGATGTGCTCTTCTACAATGCGTTCAGCGACGTCTTCATCCACGTGATGGTACCAAACGCCATCAGGCCACACGACAACCAGCGGTCCTCCCTTGCATACGCCAATGCACTCCATCCCCGTGCATAAAGCATGATCGATGCCTTCTTCTTTGCGCGCAGCTTGTAAGCCTCGTTTGAGGGCTTTGCGGGTCGCCTTGGCTTTGGAACTTGATGCGCAGTCGCCATCCATGCAGACGAACAACTGGCGGTGGTGACTCTTGATCTTGGGTGTCTTGGTTTTCTTCGCCATGTTAAGAGAGGTCTCTATCGACTTTATTCGGACAAGGTCGCTTAGGTTACCTCTGATGATCCGCTTCTGTCAAGCGAAGGATCGCGGCGGCTCGTTCCAAGTCCGTAGATACTCGTAGTCTGCTCGACCTCAGTCAATAATCTTCAAGTCGCGGTGTTCTGATGTTAGCGGCTCACCCCCATCTGGCGTGCAAAGGACAATGTCTTCCACTCGCGCAGAGAAGGAGTCGAACTGCATGATGCTGGGTTCGACGGTAAAGAGCATGCCCGCTAGAATCTCGCGCTCATCGCCAGGTGCTAAGAAGGGTGGCTCGTGCACGTCCAGACCGATAGCGTGACCCAGACGATGACGGAACATCTCGCCGTAGCCTGCTTCCTTGATGACGGAACGTGCAATCTGATCGACCTCGCTGCCGGTACGGCCAGCTCTCAGGGCCTCGATACCTGCTGCTTGGGATGCCATCACCGTATCGTAGATGGTTCGAAACTCGGCTGATGGTTCACCGAAAAAGACGGTTCGACCGAAGTCGTAGGAATAGCCATGAAAGGCTGCGCCAAAGTCAAATAGCAGCGCTACAGGTGGATCGAGTGGGCGATGCCAGCGCTCATCTTGCTTGCCGAATACCAGAGCGTGTTCCGGCCCAGAATTGTACATGGATGTAGTAAATGAAGGGCCGATCGCACCATGTTTGGTAAGCTGATGATTGACTTCACTAACGATCTCTTGTTCCGTCATACCATGCTTGAGCTGTGCAACGACCGCTTCAAAAGCCTTGATGGTCACTTGCCCCGCTTCCCTCATCACAGCGATTTCATCCTCGCCTTTGATCTGGCGCTGCTCCATTAGAATGGGGGTCGCGTCGACGAAGGTCGCTCCAGAGAAGATCGACTGAAGGGCAGTGACCGTCTGAGCGGTGGCTTTCTTGCCCAAGCCAATGCGTGGGTCTCCATCTACGCCTAGAGCAAGCATGATGTCCTTCACGAAGGCAGTTGGGTCACCTTCATCTGGCAGAACCCTCACGTCAGCATCGAAATCGCTCAAACCATGAAAGGTAGCTGTCATACGAGGCAGCGCAATAATCGGCTCTTTTCCAGGAGCCAGCCATGCCCCTTCAACCCACATGCCGGGATAGATCATCGCGCCGAAAGTTGGCATCTCGCGTGGGATGCCTGTCAGATATTGCATGTCGGCTGAAATGGGAAGATAGACTAGATCAAGGTCTTCACTGATGCGATCAGAGAACTTCTTGACGCGTGCGGTGTAATTCATGTTAGGTCTACCCCTTTTGGCTGAGATCTGATGATCCTTAGCGTAGCGCATTTCCTGGGCGAAAATCAAAAGACTGGTCTGAGATCGTTGGAGTTTTCCCAAATTTGTGCGAATCTGGGTACCTGACGCAAAGCCTACGTTTGACCTACTCTAATGTATCGGGTATACTTCGACGCCAACATTGGGTGGAAGAAGTTGCGTATACAAGGGGAGAAAGAGGCACCCACTCCATCGGTGAATCCCGCTGATGTGAGCCTCCCCCAAAATGTTACCCCATGAAGGAGGAGATACCCTATGTTCAAGTCGCTGAAGAGTGGGCTTGTTGCTCTGCTCGCATTGGTGACCGTTGTGGTATTGGCCGGTTGTGCCCCAGCCGCGCCAGCAGACGAACCTGCTGCTGAAGAACCCGCCGCCGAAGAAGAGATGGAAGAAGAAGAGATGGCGGAGGAAGAGGCCGCCGAAGAGGAGATGGAAGAAGAAGAGATGGCGGAGGAAGAAACTGGCGATGAGCCGGTAACCGTCGTCATCGGTATGACTGACACCATCTCCAGCCTCGACAACGCCGACGCATATGCTTTCCATGACTGGGAGCTGATGCGTAACGTCAATGTTTCGCTGATGGGCTTTGCCCCTGGCACTTTGGATGTCGTCCCGGTTCTGGCCGAAGACTTCCCAGAGGTCAGTGAAGATGGCCTAGTCTACACCTTTACCATCGCGCAAGGCTGGTTGTATCCAGATGGCACCGAGGCAACTGCTGAGGATGTCGCCCGCTCCATTAACCGCACCCTAGCGCTTCAGGGTGACGTTGCGTCCACTCTGGTTGGTAAGTACATTGAGAGCGCTGTCGCGACCGATACCTACACTCTTGAAATCACCCTGCTGGCCCCACGTGGCGACTTCTTGCTGCTGGCGACCACCACTCCCTACGCTCCGGCTGCTGCCGACCTCTTCCCTGAGGATGAGCTAAACCAGTTCCCCGAGACGGTCTATGGCGTCGGTCCTTACCAGATCACCAGCTATGTTCAGGGTGAGCAGACCGTCCTTGAGCGCAACGAGAACTACAAAGAGGGCTTCGGTGAGAACGCCCCCGAGCGCGTGATCTTCCAGTACTTCGAAGACGCGACGGCCATGGCCTTGGCCCTGGAGAACGCCGAGATAGACATCGCCTGGCGTATCCTGGGTGTGCCGGAGTCTGCCCGCCTGGGCAACGAAGAAGGCTTCACCCTGGTGAACCCGGGCAGCGGTGGAATCCGTTATCTGGTCTTCAACCATGACGATGAGCAGTTCAGCGATGTGCGCTTGCGTCAGGCTCTAGCCTATCTGGTGGACCGTGACGAGATGATCGACCGTGTGCTGCAAGGCTCCGTTGACCCGATCTACTCGCAGATTCCACCCGGCTTTGTTGGTGCCAACGAAGCCTTCCTGGATCGCTATAATT
>JAADYZ010000163.1 GCA_010092775.1 Chloroflexota bacterium | reverse complement strand
GTAGTAGGTGAGCGCACATGAAAGACGATGACCCTGCCAGGGCGAGCCAACCCGAGCATACACCCTTGATCGCTATCGTCGGACCTTGCGCGTCGGGCAAGACCACACTGGCCAGCGCCCTGCGCGATCAAGGCTACAATGCCCGTGCGATTGCTCAAGAGCATTCCAACATCCGCGATTTGTGGCAGAAGTTCAGCCACGCCGATGTGCTGGTCTACCTCGACGTGTCATTGGAAGGTACACGCGAGCGTCGCCCTGCCGGTCGCTTTGATCAAGAGCGCCTGGCCATCCAAACGAAGCGACTCGGTCATGCTCGCCAACACAGCGATTTGTATATCCATACCGACCACCTGCGCCGTGAAGATGTACTTGACTATGTGTTAGCCTATTTGGGCGATCAGCAAGCGTCTTAGATTACCCGTCATCGTTATGCTCACTACCCGATCCAAATTGACAGGCCAATGACCAGCGGGTTAAGATACCGCCGCTGTGCAAATCGTCACATGAAGTGGGCAGCAGGCCGAAGCCGACACCAGAAGGTCGCGGAGCCTGTTGTGCTGCCACTCAGAGGAGCTTGAACGTGTCCACCTTTCTGATCATTTGGTTGGTCGCGAGCATCATCGCGCTTGCGGCGACCATCATCATGCAGGCTGAACGGCGTGTGGTCGAGCTGGTCTTGATCCTGTCGCTGGCGGCCTTTGCCACCTGGGTGAGTCTGCCTAACAATCCTGGGCTTTACATCGACATCAATGGCGACGGGGTTGGCGAGATCGACCGCGACGTCGAAATCCGGCAAGGCCTTGACCTGGCGGGTGGGGTACAGGTCTTGCTAGAAACCGACCTGGACGAAGGGCAAGCCCTGCCCGACGGCGCACTCGATGAAGCACGCCGCATCATCGAGAGCCGTATTGACGCCCTGGGCGCACTGGAACCGGTCGTGCAGGTGCGCGGTGAACGCCGCATCATCGTGGAGCTGCCCGGCTATGAGGACCCTGAGTCAGCGGTTGAACTGATTCAGCAGACGGCCTTGCTCGAATTTGTCGACTTTGGTCCGGCCGCCAACAGCCTCCCACTGCTGCCGGGCACGCCAGTCGAAACCAACTTCGAGGGCCGGCCTGATAGCGAGATTGAAGATATCGCTGAAGAAGAGCCATTGGTCCCTGCGATCGAAGCTGAAACCGTATTCACCGGGGACATCATCCAGAACGCCGACATCGGCTTTGACCCAACCACCAATGAGCCAGTCGTTGAGTTCTCGCTAACGCCAGAAGGGCGGCAGCTTTTCGGTGACTATACGGCTGCCAACGTCGGGCAGCCGCTAGGCATTGTACTCGATGGCATTCTGCTATCCGCTCCGACGATTAGCACGGCCATCACAGAAGGGCAGGGTGTCATCACCGGGCAATTCACGGTTGATGATGCCACCCAGTTAGCGACCCAGCTCCGCTATGGTTCGCTGCCTATCCCGCTGCGCGTTGACTCAACCAGCACGATTGGGCCAACCCTCGGCCAGATTTCGATTGAACAAAGCATTGTCGCTGGGGTCATCGGCATCATTGTGGTGATGGCCTTCATGCTGATCTACTACCGCTTGCCGGGTCTAGCCGCTACGTTAGCGCTGTTGATCTTCGCGGTGATCAACCTGGCAATCTACAAATTGGTTCCGGTTACCCTGACACTCCCTGCGATCACTGGTTTCTTGATCTCAGTCGGAACGGCGGTTGACGGTAACATCCTGATTTTCGAGCGGTTGAAAGAGGAACTGCGGGCGGGCAAACGCATCGGCCCGGCAGTACGTGCTGGTTTCGATCGCGCCTGGGCCTCAATCCGTGACTCTAACCTATCGACGATCATCATCTGTTTCGTGTTGTGGTCCTTCGGCACCACCTTTGGGGCCGGTGCGGTACGTGGCTTCGCGGTGACGCTGGCCCTCGGTTTGGCGATCAACTTGTTCACCGCTGTGATCGTGACCCGCACCTTCCTACACTTCTTGCTGCTGCCCGTTCCTGAGAAGACCATCGACGAGCAGCCCTGGCTGTTCGGCTTGACTAAAAAGGCTGCCTGATCATGTTCAATCTCGTTCAACAACGTCGCTACTATTTCATCTTCTCCGGGATCGTCTTGCTGATTGGCATCGGCGCGATGATCTATTCAACCGTCACGTTCGGCTCGCCCGTGCGCTTGAGCATCGACTTTCGAGGCGGCAGTCTGTTCATCGTCACCTTTGAAGAACCAGCCACTGAGCCTGAAATTCGTGATGTCTACACTCAGTTTGGGCAGGAAGGCGAGATCATCCAGCAGTTAGGTGATCCGGCTGACAACCGCTGGCAAATCCGTGCAGGAGACCTAAGCCTGGCGGAACAAACCGCATTGATTGCAGCCTTGGAAGAGCAGATCGCGCCGATTGATCGGGGTCAGTCAACCTTCGACATCGTTGACCCATCGGTCGGTCAGGAAGTGACGACCGCCGCGATCTATGCGGTTCTGGCTGCCGCCGCCATTGTGCTGGGTTTCATCTGGTTTGCCTTCCGGCGCGTGCCCAATGCTTCGCGCTATGGGGCCTGCGCGATTTTGGCAATGGTCCACGACGTGACGATCACGATGGGCGTGATGGCTTTCCTGGGGATCTTCTTTGGCTGGGAGGTTGACGCGCTCTTCTTGACCGCCGTCCTCACAGTGGTGGGTTTCTCCGTACAAGACAGCATTGTGGTGTTCGACCGCATCCGCGAGAATATTCCCAAGTATCGCGGCGAACCCTACGAGACGGTCGTCAACCGCTCCATTCTAGAAACCATCCACCGCTCGTTGGCTACACAGCTCAACGCAGTCTTTATCATGATCTCCATCTTGCTGTTTGGCGGTGATACGGTACGCCAGTTCATCACGATTCTGCTGGTGGGGCTGCTCTGTGGCACTTACTCATCGATCTTTACAGCGGTGCCGCTGCTGGTTGCCTGGGAAAAGGGCGAACTACCCTGGGCTCGCAAGCCTGAAGCAACACGTCAGTCACCTGCTGCTGCCTAGAATCAAGACAAGGCATGACTCTAATGAGTCGTGCCTTGTCGATTCAATACTTACTCTTCACCCGTCGGGCGTTTGAAGAAATACTGTAGATCGCCAGACTTGTCCGCGACCACGCTGACCAACTCCCAGCCGTCGTCTTCTAGCTCGTCCCAGGCCTCAACCTTGGAAAGGTTCCACTCTTTGCGGCCCAAGAAGCGGCGGCTCATCATAGTGACGGTGGTGCCCTTCAAGCGGCAGTGTTCCCAGTTTTGTGCCATTGATGTTCTCCTGATGCTAGGCAGATTGAAACTCGCAGCGCTGCCAGCATAGCATCCCTGACGCTCTGCGCCAAGTTCAGCTTGTCAACGTGATGGACGTTGTGTACAGTAATAGACGACAAGTTCACAACAGGGGAGTTATGATGTCCAATCGAATCGTTTTTCTGATCAGCACAGCGGCGCTGCTGCTGGGCAGCCTGGCCTGTGCCCTCAGCGCGACCGCCCGCAACGATCTCACGACCTATGAGATCACAGTCGATGGGCGCGAGCGCAGCTATCATGTTTATGTACCGGCCACCGATGGCACGGCGCTGCCGGTCATGCTTAGTCTGCATGGCGGCGGTGGTGATGGCCCCTCCACCGCTGGACTAACGGGCTTTAACAGCGTGGCCGATGCCGAAGGCTTTATCGTAGTCTATCCGGATGGCTTCGAGCGCAGTTGGGCCGATGGCCGAGGGGTGACCAATGCAGATGACGCGGGCATTGATGATATTGCTTTCTTGCAAGCTGTTGTCGATGACCTGGCCACGCGCTACACGATTGACACCGAGCAGATCTACGCAACGGGAATCTCTAATGGTGGCTACATGTCGCAGACCTTGGCCTGTGGTTGGCCTGACGGGATCGCTGGCATCGGTGTCGTGGTTGCTAACACACGCGTTGATCTGCCGCCCGAATGCGAATTCCCGGACGCCATTCCGGTGGCTTTCATGCTAGGGCGACTTGATCCGCTGGTACCTTGGCAAGGTGGCGATACGGAGCGGGGGGTGATTCTGTCGGGCCCCGATACCATCGCCGCCTGGGCAGAGCTAATGGGCTGCTCGCGCAATCCAGAGGTGACCCAACTGCCAGACCTCGCCGACGATGACACCTCGATTGAGTTGGCGACCCATTCGGACTGCCGCGATGGTGTGGAGGTTCGCCTGTATGAGATTCGCGGTGGAGGACACACCTGGCCGGGCGGCGCACAATACCTGCCAGAAGCAGTGATTGGCAGGACCAGCCAAGACCTGGAAGCCTCCCCCACCTTGTGGGACTTCTTGACGACCTTTAGCCGGTAGGCTGTGGACTGGGGGTGCTGGACGATTGCCGCATGAAATACGCGATGACGATCATCAGGCCGAGTGCCCCCGCCATCATGCCCACTGGGATCAGAATGCCGTCGTAGGTTCCAGCATGGCGGACCGCAATCCCGACGAAAGACCAGATCAAGACCAGCGCGTAAGCTACATCGAAGAAGCGCGAGAACAAGAAAGTCGCGCCGAGGCCCATCGCGATGAAGACCATGATGTTGGTCCAGATGACATGGGAGATTCCGAACGCGCCCCACTCCAGGTTGAAGAGCACGGCGCTCGCGTTCGCAATGGTCGCGACAGACACCCAGGCCAAATACACACTGAACACCGGGTAGACCAAGATGCGCTCGCCGTTGTTCTCTGGTCGGCGGTCGTCGCGATGCAGAATAACGTACACGCCAATCAGGCTGACGAGCAGCAGGAGCATCGCAGCCATTGACACGGTGATGAACAGGTAGTGCCACAGCAAAATCCAGCCGATGTTGCCGACACTACTCAATAGATAGAAGGGTGCGATTTTGCGGAGCAGCTCGTTTTCGCGCTGGGCGGGCAGCGCCTGGTAGATGGTGTAGCCAATCATACCCAAATAGATGATGCTCCAGATCCCAAAGACGTAGCCTGCTGGTGTAAACAAAGCAGGGATCGCATCGGAGATTTCTTGCGGCGTCAGATTGTTAATGGGTAGAGTTTGGGCCAGCGTATTGACAGTGAGAGTCGCAATCGTCGCGACGATGACCAGGACTTGACGAACAATATCTTTAATCATATGTTGGCTTTGTTCCTTCTTTCACAACTCTCTTTGACTATAGTCATCCTAGCAGAACACGACAAGCATGAAAAGCACTAATGTAACCAAATTGGGCCTGCTGTCCGACCTTCATGGGGACGCTCAGGGGCTGCAAGTTGCTTTAGAGTGGTTTGATGCGCAAGGTGTATCGCAGGTCTTGTGCGCGGGCGACATCAGCGATCGCGGCTCCGATGTGCATGAGATAGTCGCCGTCTTCAAGGCACGGGGCATCATCTGCATTGCCGGGAATCATGATCGCGCGATTTCAGATCATCAAGAACACTACCGCGCTTCGGAGCGACAGGATCGCCTCAAGGAGCTTGGCCGGATTGTTGACGACGAGACGCTCGACTATCTGGTCGACTTGCCCGCGAATTGGACAGGGGAGATTGCTGGCAGCATGCTCATGATGGGGCATGGTACGCCCACTTCCGACGTGATCGGACTCTTTCCAGACAGCCGCACCGGGCACTATCGTCGCCTGGTAGAGAACTACCCCGATGTGGACATCATGATCCTAGGCCATACTCACTTTCCGATGGACCTGCGTACTCAGAACCTGCGTGTTATCAACCCCGGTTCGATCTACGCTCTCACCATCCGCGACAGCCACAGTTGTGCCATCCTCCATCTGCCCTCCGGCCAGCTCGACTTCTACGATGTGAAGCATCGCCGCCCACTCTCCATCGAGCCGTCTGTGATAGGTATTTAGTCACGTTTCTTGGGCCAGCACAAACCCGAGACGGAAAGTCCCCACTCCGAACGTTGTATACTGGATTCGTCCCAACCAGGCATTGGGCCACACATACGTTCTTTATCCGAGGAGTTCTTGATGCATCTCAAACGACTTTCTTTGCTGTTTAGCTCATTGCTCGCTCTTATTGCTTTTTCGATCCAACCCGCCCAAGCACAAACCGGGGTCCCCGTGACACCCGGTCCGCAGTTTGACTACATCCAACTGTCCTTCGATCTGGTCAGCGATGGGCTAACGGCACCAACTGGCCTAACTCACGCCGGTGATGGCAGTGGACGCCTGTTTGTGACCGAGCAAACCGGTGCCATTCGCATCATAGAGAATGGCGAGCTGTTGGCTGAGCCTTTCCTCGACATTTCCAACGAGATTCTAGTTGGTGCCGAGCAAGGCTTATTGGGTCTGGCCTTCGATCCGGACTACGAAAACAATGGCTACTTCTATCTCAACTACTCCGACCCGAATGGTGATACCGTCGTTTCGCGGGTGAGCGTCAGCGACAACGATCCGAACCAGGCGGACTTCCTCAGCGAGATCATTTTGTTGCAAATCGAGCAGCCCTTCACCAATCACAACGGCGGCACGATGATCTTCGGCCCCGATGGCTACCTCTACATCAGTTCCGGTGACGGTGGCAGCGGTGGTGATCCGCAAGGCAATGCGCAGAACCGGGGCAATCTGTTGGGCAACTTACTGCGTATCGATGTGCGTGATAACGACACCAGCGACGGCCTGGCCTACGACATCCCAGCAGACAATCCCTTTGTGGGCGACCCCGACTCCCAAGACGAAATCTGGGCCTATGGTCTGCGTAATCCCTGGAAATTCTCCTTCGACAGCCAGACCGGTGATCTATACATCGCTGATGTGGGGCAGAACACCTGGGAAGAGGTCAACTACCAACCTGCCGATAGCACCGGCGGCCAGAACTACGGCTGGAACATCTACGAAGGCCCCGACTGTTTTGAGGCTGAGGCCTGCATCACGATCGGCACCCCGCCAGTGATTAGCTACAACCACCGCACAGGCAATCGGTCGATCACTGGCGGCTATGTCTATCGCGGCACGGCCTATCCCTTCCTCGATGGGGCCTACCTGTACGCGGACTACGTGAGTGGGCGCGTATGGGGTGCCAGCCAGATCAACGACTTTGCCGATGTAACCGAGCTGGCCGACACAGATTATCGGATCACAGGCTTTGGCGAGGACGAAGCGGGCGAGCTGTACATTCTGGATGGTGAACGCGGCGAGGTCCTACAAATCCAAGCACAATCCGCGCTGGAGTACACCAATCTGACGGACAACGCCAGCTTCGAGAGCAACCTAGGCGCTGATGACTGGACCATCTTCGGCAGCGACAATGACCAACGCATCAACAGTACATTGGCATTTAACGGCGAGCATCTGATGCTCTTCCAGGCCGATGACGCAACGGAGTTTGTCCGCCAGACGGTGCCGGTGGAGGGTGGCGCTCCGGGCGACTATCAGGCCAGTTTTGCCATCGCCAGCCGCGACTTAGCTGACGACGGGCAAATCGGTATTCGGGTCATCTTGAGCGAGGGCGAAAGCGCGGTACAGACCGTCAACTGCCTCTATGACGGCGAGCGCGGCAGTCAGAATTGGAGCGTCTTCGCTTGCGATGTGAACGCGACCGTCAGTTTCGACAGTGTTGATCTGATCATCGGTTGGCAGGGTGTCTCGGCTGGACTGCTCGGCATTGATAACGTGCTGTTCGTAGACATCATGCCGCTGCCACTCTAAGACCAGAGTGAGGCTAAGGAGTAAGGGCATAGCATGCTATGCCCTTACGGATTCCACAATGCTGAGAATGCTGCACTAAGTATCTTCAGACTGCAAGTGCTTGACCCGATCGACCACATCTAAGAATCCAGGAGCCTGGGCAAAGAGCTTCTCGAAATAGCGGCGGGCGTCAGCTCGTTTTCCCCAGCGCTCAAACATGTCGGCGCGAGCGTATTGCAGCAGATTGCGCAAATCGGGGTCACGGTCCTTTTCTTTGCGGATAGCGCGGATGTAGACATCTTTGGCAGCGTCGTAGAATTCTGCCTCTGTCAGCGCACGCGCCCAGTAATACATCATCTCCAGGGAGACGTTATCCTCATTTTCCAACCCACCTGCTTGATCAGCCACGAAATCGAACAAGGCATCATAGCGACCTGCGTGATAATAGATTTCCGCCAGCGAGAGTTGCAGCAGGCGAGCATCGGGCATCTGTGTGGTGAACTGCTCCAACACGTGAATGGCGCCGTCGGTGTCTTCTGCCTCTTGTAGCAGTTCCGCCATTGCAAAAGGCACCAATCGCATATCCAGCGGCAAGGTGATGCTGGCAAAATCTGTGATGGGTACGTCAACCACCCCGCCGGGCAGGTAGGCTGTCACCAAGGAGTCGTCATCACCGGGCAAAGGTTCGCCTTCCCAGGCCAGTAGATCAGCGTAGACATCAGCGGCCACCTCGTTGTTGCCCAGTGTCCAGCCGGTCCAGGCTTGCATATAGCGAGAATCCCCTAGATGGTGGCCGTCTTCAACCAGTTCAGCAAAGGCAGCATAGGCCTCATCCCGCTGATCATCAATATAGGCAACACAACCCTCGCGGAAGCGCCGCTCGGGGCCACCCGTCAATAGCCCCTGGCGGGGTGGCGGCACCTCCAGTTTGGCGGGTTGCTCGGGCTGATCCTTCTCATCCGGGTCGCCGCGAATAGCACTCCAGCCGATGCGCCGTTCCTCATAAATGCCGGTACCTGGGATGTTGGCTGTGAAGCGAAGCCCTTGTGGGCCGATGTTCCAGCGCAGCCCGGGAATGCCACCGCTCAACCCGACGCCGCTCTTGCTCAGATTGAGCTTGATGCCTGGGGCTATAGTGATCGATTTGCGAAACCTGACCATGATCTGTGCCTTTCTCAATGGGGCCGATGCCTGCACGATTGTACTGCAAAATGGCGCAGGTCCCGCTCTTAAATGTGCTACAATCTTCCTGCTAATCATTCTCTACCGCACACCCAACGTGCGCTTCCGGGAGGAGAGACCCACAGTGGATAACCCCCTTTCGTTTCAGGAAGTTCTATTACGGCTGCAATCATTCTGGGCAGACTACGGCTGCACCATTTGGCAGCCCTATAATCTACAGGTCGGCGCGGGCACCATGAACCCAGCCACCTTCCTGCGCGTGCTGGGGCCAGAACCCTGGAATGTCGCCTACGTCGAACCCTCTGTAAGGCCAGACGACGGCCGCTACGGCGACAACCCCAACCGCATGCAGTACTATTACCAATATCAGGTGATCCTCAAGCCAGACCCCGGTAATCCGCAGGAGATCTATCTGGCCAGCCTGGAAGCCCTCGGGATTGACCGCCGCCAGCATGATATTCGTTTTGTGGAAGATAATTGGGAGCAGCCCGCCGTCGGAGCCTGGGGATTGGGTTGGGAAGTCTGGCTGGATGGGCAGGAGATCACCCAGTTTACCTACTTTCAGCAGATGGGCGGCCAGCCGCTCTCGCCTGTCTCGGTAGAGATCACTTATGGCGTTGAACGGATCGCGCTGGCCTTGCAAGGTGTCGACTCCGCCTGGGACATCAAATGGGACCCTCATAGCGACCTGACCTATGGCGACATCTACCAGCGCTCGGAGTGGGAACACTGTGTGTATTATTTCGAGCTAGCCGACGCGGAGCAGCTCAGCCAAGTCTACGACACCTACGAGGCACAAGCCAGCAAAGCGCTCGATCATGACTCGCCGCTGGTACTCCCTGCACATGACTATGTGCTGAAGATGTCCCACACCTTCAACGTCCTCGATACGCGCGGAGCGATCGGAGTCGTTGAACGCGCCGAGTACTTCAAACGCATGCAGCGGCTAGCCGCGCGGGTCGCCTCGGCCTACGTGGCGCAGCGCGAAGAATTGGGCCACCCTATGCTGCCCACTGATTGGCAGGTCGATGAGGAAAGCGGCACGATCTTAGGGCCGGAGCGCGCAGTGCCAGAGAGCGTCACTTCCAAGTATCCGTCGCGGGCCGTGCCCTACGTGCTTGAGATAGGTGTTGAGGAACTCCCCGCGCACGAAGTCGACAACGCCATCGCGCAGCTTGAGGAACTCGTACCGGCCAAACTGGATGAAGCACGCATTGACTACAAGTCGGTTTATGTTGGGGGGACGCCGCGCCGTCTGGTCGTCTTGATCGACAACGTCGCGCCCGATCAACGCGCTGAGGAACGCATCGAGCGGGGGCCACCTACGCGGGTCGCTTTTGACAATGACGGCAAACCGACCAAGGCCGCCGAAGGTTTCGCCAACAAGTTTGGCCTCTCTGCCGATGCCCTGGCCCGCCGCGAGATCGACGGCGGCGAGTATGTCATCGCTCTCATTCGTGACGAAGGACGTCCGCCTGCTGATGTCCTTGGCGAGATCATGCCGGAGCTGATCAAGTCGATCAGTTTTGGCAAAGCGATGCGCTGGAACTGGTCCGAGGTGGGCTTCTCCCGCCCCATCCGCTGGTATGTTTCGCTGCTGGGCAGTGCCATCGTGCCTTTCAGCTATGCCGATGTTCATGCTGATCGCCTATCCTTTGGCACCCGGCCGATGGGCTCGCCAGAGGTGCGCATTACCAGCGCCCAATCCTACCTGGAGTTGATCAACCGGCAGGGCATCATCATTCATCCAGACGAGCGCCGCACGGAAATCGAACTTCAGATCAACGGGCTAGCCCATGAGGTAGGCGGTCGGATCATGTTTGACCCGGATTTACTGGATGAAGTGACTAATCTGGTTGAACAGCCGACGGTCTTCCGGGGCAGCTTCTCTGAGGACTTCCTTGAACTGCCCGATGCGGTACTGACCACCGTGATGCGCAAACATCAGCGCTATTTCGCGATGGTCGATGACAAGGGCAACTTGATGCCCTACTTCGTTGGCGTGCGCAACGGCGACGATGAGCACCTCGACATGGTGATCAAGGGCAATGAGCATGTGATCCGCGCCCGCTTTGCCGACGCTCGCTTCTTCTACAACGAAGACATCAAGCACTCTCTCGAACACTACGTCGGAGAACTCAAGACCCTCACCTTCCAGGAGACGCTCGGTTCTTACTACGAGAAAATTGTCCGGTTAGAGGGCTTCACCGCCCGCCTGGGGACCCGCGTCGGTTTGAATGACGACGAAATCGATCAGGCCATCCGCTCGGCGCGCCTCAGTAAAGCGGACCTGACCACCCAGATGGTGGTCGAGATGACCTCCTTGCAAGGCGAGATGGGGCGGCACTATGCACTGCGCTCCTATGAGGCCGAGTCGATTGCGACGGCCATCGCGGAGCACTATCTACCACGCTTCGCGGGTGACCGCCTGCCCGAAACCACGATCGGTCTGGCAGTAGCGC
>JAADYZ010000162.1 GCA_010092775.1 Chloroflexota bacterium | reverse complement strand
CAAGGTGGGATATTGAGGCTACTCGATGTAGCCGAGGGCCTTCAGGCGCTCCAGCAGTTCTGGGTTGTCGCTGTAGTCGATCGACTCGCTGTCAGCGGTGCCCGTGCGGTGGGCTTCCTGGATCGTCACAAACTCATCCATGTTGCGCTCAAGCTGGATGATCTGGTTTTCGTAGCCAATCGGGCTATCGAGTAGGTTGCTGAGTTCCGCCGGGTCCTGCTCGATATCGAAGAATTCATCCGAGCGACCTCCAACGCGCATCAGCTTGGTGCTGCCATTGTAGATCGCGCGGCGCATCTCTTTAACACGAAACTGCTCGACGGCTTCGGGATTGCTCATCTGCATCACGTTGATGAAGTTCTGCGGCGGGAAGCCCTCGGACACGACGTATTCGTTGCTGCTTTCGGCTGACTTGCCGCCGAGTGAGCGGGTCAGGCTCATTTCCTCGACGCTGTGACCGTAGCTTTCGTGCTGGAGACCGGCGGCCTCCAACATGGTCTGGAACACGCGGCGATTCGACACATTGTGCTCGATCCGTTTGCCAGCCGGGAACAAGTCAGGATGCCGGATAATCAGCGGGACGCGGACCAACTCGTTGTAAACCACAAAGGCATGGCCCATGAAGTCGTGTTCGCCGTGACTCTCACCGTGATCGGAGGTGACAATGACCAGAGTGTTGTCCAGGCGGCCAGAACGCTTCAGGTAGCGCAGCATTTTGTGGAGCTGCTGATCCTGATAGGCCACTTCGGCGTCATACATATCACGTAGGACAGTCTGCTCTTTTTCGGTGAAGGGCTCAATCATCGGCGCCATCCAACGATAGCTCTGGGTATTGAAGTCCTGAATGAAGTCACGAACCTCACGATCTTTCCTGAAGTAGGGCACCCACTTATCGATGATGTGGCGAGGCGGATAGTAAGGAAGGTGTGTCTCCATCATGTTGATGAAGACAAACAGGGGTTCATCTTTTTGGGTCGCGTGATGCACCTTCAGATAGCGGGTGACATCATCCAACGACTGGGTTGTGTCGCCCTTGAACTTCATGAAGCGCGACCACATCGTAGAGAAGGGCGGCTTGGTCGCTAGGCTCAGCAGAAAAGATGAGCGACCGAATTGTCGTTCGATCGGCTTGGAAATGCTCTGCAATCCCTCTGTGATCGCGCGTTGAGCGCGCTTGGTGAAACTGGTTGCGTCTTCACCAATGTCGGGGACGTCTGGGAAGGTGCCGCTGTAGTTATAGAACCTGTCGAAGCCACGATCTAACCCGTTGTCCAACAGGCCTAACAAGGGATTGTTACAGAAGCCAACGGTGCGGTAGCCGTTTTGGCCGAGCAGTTCGGCGATCGTTGGGATGCTGTCTGGCAGGCGCAAGAAAGACTGATGGGTCTGATGTACGGTTGGGTAAAGCCCGGTGAACATCGAGGCATGGGAGGGGATGGTCCAGGGGGCGGTTGAGATGCCCCAATCAAAAACGGTCGCGTCTGCGGCGAACTCATCAAGCGTCGGGGTGGTTTCTTTTTCATATCCGTAAGACGACACGCGCTCAGCACGATGCGTGTCGAGTACGAGTAATATAATGTCAGGGCGTTGGGTCGCCATTAACGTTCTCCTCAAGAGCAGGTAATTAATGTAAAACCTAATATGCAGACAGAAAAGCTGCGCCTTCGAATTCTAGCATATCGAAAAATGGCTTTGCCATAGAAACACTTTAAGAGCCTGTAAGAAACGGACCTAATGGCTTACATGCAGAACTGCACTTGAACCACAGTTGGTGCTTGGCGTAAGCTGGTGATACATGGCGAAAAACTTGAGAGTATCTTTGCTAAGGGAGATGTCACATGCAGTCACAAATTGAAGTCATAGAAGGTAATCAGATTGTTGTGGTGACCTGGCCGAAAGTGGTCGAGCACCCCAGACAAGAGATCATCGACGTACACGCGGAACTGCGCAAGGTCTTTGTCTCGAATGGTTGGGAACGAGGCGTCATCATTCACGATATTACTCATTTGGATATTGACTTTGGATCATTGGTTCAGATTCTAGGCGAACTGAGCAGCAAAGACGCAGCCTGGCTCAGCGAGCGCGCGGTTGTGCGACACGTTGGCCCCGGGAAGCTGACTGAAATCACTGTTGGTGCCAACCGTCAAGATCAGTACAGCGGAGGCGCACGTAATGCGTCTGCCCACACTACGTTGAACGATGCAATCGAAGAAGCCAAAACCTTGTTGGCGGAGCCTGTCTCGGCTTCATAGACAGGCATACTAAGGAAAAGCACATGCAAAGCACCATTTCAAGCATTGAAGGGTTTCCCATTGCTATCGCGAGTTGGCCAGCCACCCTCGACAATCCGAAGCAAGAGATGGTAGACGTCCATGCGGGACTGCGGGCGCTGTTTGAGGAGAACGGCTGGGACAGCGGCATTGTCATTCACGATGGATCAAAGCTAGAGATTGATTTTGGATCATTGGTGCTCATCCTGGCAGAACTTCGTAGTGAGGACGCTGCGTGGTTGAGTGAGCGCGTCAAGGTGCGGCTGGTTGGTCCACCCCACTTGACAGACGTAACGGTAACAGCGCACGGCCAAGAGCAGTATTCAGGACGGACCAAAGACATTTCTGCCTGTGAGAGTCTAGACCAGGCCATCTTAGAGGCTAAGGCGCTGCTCCAATCAGAATGATCGATCTGGATGAGGAGAGACGAGACGCACAGGCTGACACACTTTCAATGTGTCAGCCTGATTCTTTGCGACTCGACAGGTTGTCCAACAGGATGCGGCAGAGTATAGTTGGCACGATAACGCTCGGTGCTTGGCTCCCAATTCAGCCGTAGCTATTTCAAGGAGACCTATGGCCACCCGCTCAACCCCGCTGCCTGACCTCAGTGGTGCAACGACCTTTGCCGACCTGAAACGCCTTATCAAGGAGGCTGGCCTCCTTGATCGCCAGCCAACCTATTATGCTCTCAAGATCACCATCACCTTCGCGATGCTGGGCCTTAGCATAGCCTTGCTCTTTGTGTTCGATCATTTCCTCTTACATATGTTGAACGCCGCCTTCATGGCGTTTGTGTTTGTGCAGTTTGGCCTGCTGGCTCATGATGCTGCGCACGTGGGGATATTCCGGAAGCCACGACAGAACTATCTGACCTTCCTGGTCTTTGGCAATTTGATCGTTGGTCTGGACCTGGCTTACTGGTTGGACAATCACAATGCGCATCACGCGCACCCCAATGAGACCGAACACGACCCCAACGTGAATTTTCCCTTGCTTGCCTTTAGCGAGGATCAAGCGGCTAAACTGACCGGGGTCTTGCGAGAGCTGGTCAAGGTGCAGGCCTATTATTTCTATCTTCTACAGACGCTGGTAGCTTTCGCGGTGATGGCCGATGGCTTTCGCGTCTCGTTGACCAAACAAGCCCGCTATCCCTTCTGGCAGCCCACCCTGTTGGTCGTGCATCATGTGATTCATATCGGGCTGGTGGTGATCGCTCTGGGGCCTGGACTGGCCGTACCGTTCTTGTTGGTACAGTACGTTCTGATGGGGATTTACCTAGCGATGGTCTTTGCCCCCAATCATAAGGGGATGCCGATTCTAGATGAGCCCGTTGAGATCACCTTTATGCACCAACAGATCATGACGGCGCGTAACGTCTACGGGAATCCCGTCAATGACTTCGTGTTTGGCGGCCTCAACTATCAGATCGAACATCATCTCTTCCCGCCCATGCCACGCAACCAGCTACGTCATGCTCAGCCGATTATCAAGGCCTTCTGTGCGCAGAATGGCATTCCCTACGAAGAGACTAGCGCTTACAAGTCCTATTGGGAGGTCTTGCTCAGCCTGGACGAAATAAGCCAATTCCTACGCCGTGTCGATCGCGAGAACCGCTCAACTGCCTAGCGCAGCAGGGGTTGGACATCTGCCAGGCTGCCACCGCAGGCGGGGCACACCAGCACACCAATCTCATTCGGTGTGTTGCAGTAGGGGCAAACCACATAGTCTTGCGGCAGATCTGGATTCAGCAGTGCTTTCTCAACGTAGGCTTCAATAGCTAGCCAAACCTGCTGGGGAAGCTGCAAGGTCTGTACATCTTCGACCACATCGTTCAAACGACCCAGCAAGCGCATCGGGTTTCGGAAGCTGCGCGCCCCTTCGGATAGGAGGTCGGTGGCTGATCCGACCCAGTTGTGATCGGCTATATCGACGTGGATGCCATCCGTGCGTTGGGTGAAGGTCATGGTGAGGACGGTGCGCCACTGGCCGCCGCGATCGCTTTCGCGCGAGCGAATCTGGAGATCGACGAACTGCTGCTCCCGGACGCGGTAGCGCGCCATTAGGTGACCAGTGGTAAAGGTGTGAATCAGGTTGTCGGCAAGGCCTACCGCGCTGATCTTGCCAGTATAGGTTCTCTCAGACATAGCTTTACTCGCTGTTCTATGCGCCTTTAGATGATCTCCTTCCAGTATAGGCGGGCCTCTGCTGGGTCACAACCGCAATCCCCCAACATAGGTTACACTAGGCTTAGAACCCCTCTTATGGAGCAAAGCCATATGACTTCAACACCACACCCTCCGGTCCAGATTCATGAAATTGACACCCGTCAACGACGTGACGTCGAACGCTTCGTGCGTTTCCCATTTGATCTGTATTGCGATACGCCGCAATGGGTGCCGCCTATTCTGATGGACGTCCGTCGCCAATTGAGCCGCAAGCGCAATCCCTTTTATGAGCAGGGCGATGCGATCTTTTTGATGGCCGAACAGGCCGGCCAAGACGTTGGTCGCCTCGCTGTGTTGGAACCTCAATTCTACAATCAGTACACCCATCGCAAAGAAGCCTTCTTTTACTTCTTTGAGGCCATTCACAATCGGGCTGTCGCACATGCTCTATTCAACTATGGGGCACGCTGGGCTAAGGCTAAGGGTCTTGAGGTTATGCGGGGTCCGCTGGGATTTTTGGCATTTGACGGCTTTGGTTTGCTGGCTAAAGGCTTCGAGCATCGACCGGCGGTGGGCATTCCCTACAATCATGCTTACTACGTTGACCTGGTTGAGAGCTGGCACTTCAAGCTGGAGGAACGTATTCACTCTGGCTACATGGACTTGGATCGTCATCGAGAAGAATTCTCGCAGAAAATTCTGCGCGTCTCAGACAAAGTGATGAAACGCTATGGTTTTGAGGTCGTCACCTTCCCAACTAACGCCGCCATTAAGCGATCAGTGCGTGACCCGATGGTCAAGATCTATAACGAGGCACTCACTCACATCGCAGGGGATGCACCAGTCAGCGACGAACAGGTTGAGACCATCATGAATCAAATCGCCTTTGTGGCCCAACCTGATCTGCTCAAGTTTATCCAGAAAGATGGGGAAATTGTCGGCTTTCTGTTTTGCCTCTTAGATGTTTCAGCAGGCATCCAGAAGGCAGAGGGGAGGCTGCTGCCGTTTGGCTTCTTGCGCATCCTCGCTGAACGACGTCGGACGGACTGGATCAATTTGAATGGTATGGGAATTCTGCCAGAGTATCAAGGCTTAGGGGGGACCGCCATCCTGTACGCGGAGCTATATCGGACTGTGAAGGCCCATACGCGCTTCAAACACGGGGATGTCGTGCAGATTTCGGAGAATAATCCGCAAGTGTTGAACGAGATGAAGAACTTCGGGATCGACTTCTACAAGACCCACCATCTCTATCGGGCTGCATTGACTGACATTGCGCTATGAGGCTGAAACTCTCGCAGTGAGATAGGCGGCTGCTCACGATGCAGCCACATGCGCACTTCATAGACTGACTCGGCATGGAAAAGGTCAAAGCGCCAGCGGCCATAGAGCTGCTCCCAAATGCCGATTAGCTCTTCGATGAAGTAGGAGCCGTCAACGATATAGACCCGTCTTGGCAGGCATTCAGGGAGAGCCTGGTGAATGGATCGTAGACTGCGCACCACCGGGCCGTCGAGCTTGTATTCATGCAAGTCAATAATGCAATCGTAGTCTGCCGTGCACGCGGGAAGGTTGCGGAGGGCGCAGAGGAGTTCGCCTGCATCAAAAGACCCACACAAGTCGATACGCAATAGGTCGGCAAAGTCTTCATCCCAATACATTGTAATCATCAGCGCCCTCCGAAAATGCCATTAAGATTCTAGCAATAGCTTATCCTCAATGAGGTCAAGTTTCCTGACTTCGCTGAGGGATTTTGAGCGCGACAAGTGTTCTCGGCCACTCGTACTAGATCGGCTTGCACTGGCGTAGCGGCGCTCTATAATCCCGATTACCTGACGTCTTGCCATCTGCACCTGCCCGGCGAGTCGCAATACACCGCCAAGAGAGGACAATCATGCGCAACTGGACCTTTGCCAACAACCGCATTGACTTCGGCCCCTACGATGAGGATGATGTAGACGACTTCGACGAAGATGACGACTTCGAAGATGCTGAAGAATTCTTTGATGAGGATGAAGAATTCTTCGACGAGGACGAGGAGGACTTCTTCGATGAGGATGAGGACTTCTTCGACGAGGACGAGGAGGACTTCTTCGATGAAGATGATGATTGGGACGAAGAGGAAGACGATCTCGAGTAACAACTCATTCGCTGCCACTTAAGGGCAGTCCAATACCTTCCTTACGCTGAGAAACAGCAAGCCGAGGCGCAGTGACCTCGGCTTGCATGGACCTAGATTCAGGAGAGGGTGGCGTTTACTCTTCGTCGTCGTCCGAGTAGATGCCCATTTGCATGGCTTCCTCAAATGAGAGCGCATCATTGGCCTTGATCTCCGCCTCAGAAGCAGCGTCTTCCCAGAAGCTGTCTAGATCGCCCGTCTCATCTAATCCACCGAGTTCCGCATCAAGGCCGTCCAGATCAAGATCGATTGGGCCGGTTGTGGTAGCGAAGGACTGACCAAACAGGGCGTCTACGAAGGCTTCCTCATCGAAGTCGGCTTCGTCGCCCGTGACCTCCTGGGCGACCGCCAGAGCTTCTTCAACGCTCATGGGCTCACCTACCTCAACGTTTTCACCCCCGATTGCAAAAACAGTCTCTGCGGGTTCGTCGGTTGGCTCATCAAGCAAGAAGGCGGCATCACCCATCGTCAAAATGATGGCGTTCGACGCAGGACGAGCGAGGCGCAACACATTGCCAAGGCGGCGTTGTGTTACATCGTTGAAGACCAGCAGGATAAAGTAATGAAGCCCGACTGACAGCGTATAGAGGTCATAATCGCTGCCTTTGGTATGGCTCATGGAGGTGGTGCTGCGATGACCCAGCATGGGCGCTAGCTTGGATAACCGATTAAAACCACGCCCAAGATAGAGGGCAATCTGTTCGATGTCCAGTCCGGAGTCTGTGCGACCAGCGCTGTATACAATCTCACCGGCGCGACTGACCAGCATGACCGCCTGCGCGGCCAGTTCTTGGGCCAACGATCCCAATGTCTCTGCTAAGATCGCTTCGTTGACTGGGGGAATGTAGCCAAAGTGTTCGTGGAGAACGAGTGGGCCACCATTGTCTTCCTCGCCGCCTTCGATGACATCCGCGCTGATGTCTTCGCTGGCTGTCGGGCCAAATAGAATGTGGTTAACGGTTCGAACCACATCCTCAGCTTCAAAGGGCATAGTGAGGATCGCGTCAACGGGAAGGTCGACACTTTCACGCCGCACGCGATCAAGATTGGTATCTTCTTCAGCCGTCAGGAGGGCTCGAACGTCGGGCATGCGCTTTTGGGCCATGCCGACCACATCAACCCCTGACATGCCGGGCAAGCGATAATTGGCGACGATCAGGTCATAAGGCATGCCAGAGAATTCCAGCATGGCTTCCTCGCCAGAGGCAACCAGAACGACATCGTAGTGATATTCACATTCTTTCAAGCTGGCAGTCCAAGACCGGCTAGTTTTGCGGCGGCTGTTAACGATCAATACGCGCATGGGTTGGGAGTCGCTCATTTTGCCCTCGATGTTGCTTCTCAAGCGAGTCAAGACAGGTGCATTATACCTAATCCCCTGGATGCACTCGAATGACCAAAGGGTATTCACATCAAAATGAAATCTAATAATTGGAGGAGGT
>JAADYZ010000161.1 GCA_010092775.1 Chloroflexota bacterium | reverse complement strand
CGCCTGGGCTGTTAGTGTCTATGTGTCGGTGGTGTCGGACGAGAGTGACCTCTAAAGCTGCGGCAAGGGGGTTGCCCAACGAGATTCCGCTGTGAAGTTGCAGCCCTTAAGGCAGGGCAGCGTTCAAGTGCGGGCCTATCGCGCTGGCGTTCTACCAACTGAAGAGGCCCTGCGCTACGCGTTTGAACAACGCGGAGCGCTTTGGAGCAAGCTAGCTGACCATCTGCTTGCGGTAGTCGTAGACGAATTCCTCTAGTTGTTCGAAGGAATCGAGAATCCACAGCACCTCGTGCATGGCATGGGGGCTAGGTTCATAGCGGCCCATATCGTCGGGATCAAAGGGGCGCAGCTCCACATTGCCATCGAACACGTTGAGCAGTTCCCCGTAGGATGAGAGTAGACCTGTTCCGAAAGCCTTCAATTCACCCTGCTCGCGAATCAGTCCGAACTCAATGGTGTACCACCAGATGCTGCCCATCGGCTTGCGGACCTCAGGCGCGGCCTCAAGCTGAATAATGGCGTATTCGCGGATCAGGTCAGCATAGCGCTGGTTGGTCACAAAAGGCAGATGACCGAAGGCATCGTGCCAGATATCTGGCAGAGGCGTGTAGTCCAGGTCGGATGCATCACGGATGTACTCGGAAATCAAAAACTGGCGCTCTTTGAGATGCTCGAACCAGGTTTGGCCATCAGCATAGACGATGTCGGTGCTGAGTAGTTCCCAGTCGACACGCTCCTGATAGACTTTGTTCAGGGCTTCGAAGTCAGGGATGCGCTTCGGGCCGAGTTGCATGATCTCAACGCCTTCGATAAACATCTGGCAGCCGTACTTGTGGGCATGTTCCCACTGGCGTTGGTAGAGCAGCTTCCAAACCTGGTCATCTTCTGGGGTGAATTTGAAGAAAGGCCGTCGCTCAATCATTTGGATAATCCTCCTACACTCGGGGGCGATGGGGGCCCCCACTACGAATGGGGTTCGGGTGGACTTTGGGTATGGTCTATCTAGGCTTTTACCTGGTCGAGGGAGA
Organism: Chloroflexota bacterium; assembly: GCA_010092775.1. Lineage (GTDB taxonomy): Bacteria > Chloroflexota > Anaerolineae > Aggregatilineales > UBA3940 > TC-71. The sequence continues at coordinate 1,903 of JAADYZ010000161.1, read as the reverse complement.
CTGCGTTGCCGGATGATCCTGTCTCCTCGTATTCGCTGATGTTATCTAAGGTCGTCTTGGCGATGTTTTGCAGGGCTTCTGCGGTGAAGAAGGCCTGATGTGCGGTGACTATGACATTCGGGAAGGTCAGCAGTCGAGCGAACACATCATCCTGGATAACCTGATTGGAGAGGTCTTCAAAGAAAAGGCCGTCCTCTTCTTCATAGACATCGAGCCCCAGCCCACCAAGCCGACCATCCTTCAAGGCATCGATCGCTTCAGCCGTATCAATCAATTGGCCACGGCTCGTGTTGATCAGAATGGCCCCTTCTTTCATCTTGTTCAACGCACGGCGGCCAATCAGATGCTGCGTGTCAGGCGTGAGCGGGACATGCAAACTGACGACATCAGACTCAGACAGCAGCTCGTCTAGATCCACGTAGCGCCCACACAGTTCGTTTTCGATGACCGGATTGGGGTAAGGATCGAAGGCCAGCAGATTGCAGCCAAAGCCACACAGAATGCGGGCTGTGTTGGTGCCGATCTTGCCGGTGCCAACGATGCCGACCGTCTTGCCATGCAGATCAAAGCCAAGCAACCCTTCCAGGGCGAAGTTACCTTCACGGACCCGGTTGTAAGCGCGATGCAAGCGACGATTGAGAGCCAGCAGCAGGCCCACCGTGTGCTCCGCAATGGAGTGGGGCGAGTAGGCTGGCACGCGCACGACGGTCATCTTGTAGTAATGCGCGGCACCGAGGTCCACATTGTTGAAGCCAGCACTGCGCAAGGCGATCAGCCTGGTCTGGCCTTCAGAAAGGCGCTTGACTGTACGCGTATCCAGCGAGTCGTGCACGAAGACGCAGATGGCTGGAAAATCCAATGCGAGCTTGGCCGTATTGTAGGATAGGCGCGGCTCGAAGAAGACGAGATCATGTCTGCCATCATTGGCTTCGTCAAAAAAGCGCCGATCATAGGGCTTGGTATCAAATATCGCAACGCGCATCAGCTGGAGTTTTCCTCACACTTTGCTTCTTTACCCTCCATTATACACAGATATTCCTCGCCTGTTCTAGTGAGAATGAGGCAGTTGTCCTATAAGAGGATTGTCGTTATCCACTATGATGATAAAAACAGGCAACGAGGAGTCTATCATGTTACATGTTGATCCAATTCTACAGTGTCAAACTACAGTCCTGGTTATGTCACAGCGCACGATTAGTGACTTTGGGCAGATTGCATTCACCAAGTTCACGGAACGCGCCCGTCTTTTCTTGGGCATTCACTCGCTGTCATCGCTGACGGTCTTGCTGCAGGACACACACCTTGACCTATTCTGGACCGAAACAGGGACAGAGGGTGCCCAGCACTACCACCTGCAGGCCGGTAGCTATCTATGGAATTGGGTCGCATTTGGCATTGTTGAAGGGACGTTTGGAGTCAGCCTGCCGGAGCTGGTCGAGTTCTACATGACTGGCAAAACCGCTGAAGTCGACAGTGTGCGAATCGCCATCGACACAGGTTACGGCTATCTGTCGAACATGGGAAGCTGATTGACGGCGCTTTCACCGCTCGACTATAATGGGGCCTATTCATGATTGTCACCTAAGGTGCATGTTGAACCCTCATGTCTGGCGCTCAGTCTGTACTGCTGATCTCTGATGGACTCATTCATCCCCATGTAGCGGCCCGCTGGTTCCTTCGGCAGGCATTGAGCGGTGCGTCACTGACCCACGCCCGCTCCTTGAATGCGCTGCACCAGCACCAGCTAGAAGCCTTTCAAGCCATCGTCCTATATATGCACCATCAATCCGCTGACCCAGACGCCATCGCGCTGCTAGACGCCTTTGTGCAGCAGGGCGGCGGCCTGCTGGCGATCCATTCAGCTTCAGCCTCGTTTAAGGCACAATCCGAATACTATGCCATT
>JAADYZ010000160.1 GCA_010092775.1 Chloroflexota bacterium | reverse complement strand
CTGGTCTGTCTAATCGTGCTGGCCGGATGCGCCAACGCAGGCTCTGGCGACACGGTCGGCGAACGAGCGCCGGGCTGCCTGGGCGAGGACGACATGATTATCGTTGACCTTGAGTGCCGCGAAATCCTCATTGCCATAGAAAATCAATACTTACCGTTCAACTACATCCTTGCCGAGACCAACGAACCGAGCGGCTGGGACTATGAGGCTTGGCGGGAGATATGTCAGCGTCTCAACTGCATCCCAATTTATAGCAACATCGCCTGGGACAACACCATTCAGGCCGTCGCTGACGGCCAATTTGACGTTGGCGCCAATGGGATTACTCTGACCGAGAACCGCCGGACCATCGTGGACTTCTCCGATGGTTATATCAATGTAGAGCAACGTCTGTTAGCCCGCATGGGTGAGACGCGCTTCGACGATATGAATGCTTTTGTCGCAAATGATAGCTTAATCATGGGCGCACAAAACGCCACAACGAATTTCGACACAGCCCTCAACTACTTGCCGATAGGCCGTCTGGAACCCTTCGAGAGCTTCTCAGATGCGATCGGCGCATTGCTCGCTCGGCAAGTCGATGCGGTCATCGTTGACGAGATTGCCGGTCAGGGTTACGTTGGTGAGGGGGCGGATCAATTGGAGTTGGTGGGACCCTCGTTATCGACAGACCAACTCGGTTTCATCTTCCCACGTGGCAGCGACCTGGTCGAACCTGTTAATGTCGCCCTGGCCGATATGCGCAGTGATGGCACACTGGATCAGTTGGCCACCCGCTACTTCGGCGCAGACTTCGATGTAACTTACGATGATATTCTGGTTATCGACTACAGTGATGTGAATGAGGAGTGAGTAGGTTGCACGCTCAAGAGGGGCTCGTTACGATTATGAGCTAGCGAGGGCCGAGCACTTTTCCTGCCAATCTTTAAACCGATCCTACTCCTACTTCACTTTTTCACTGATCTGCCTTATTGCGAGGAGACACCTTCCGATGCTTGAAAAGCAGTATCTAGACGATGAGTTTTGCGAGGTTACCTTTATCCTGCCAACTGAAATCCAGGCCCGGACAGCTTACCTGGTCGGTGAATTCAACGCTTGGGAGCGCGCTGGTACACCATTGCTCCAACAGGAAGATGGCACCTGGCGGGTGACATTGAAATTGGAGGCAGGCCGAGAGTATCAATATCGCTATCTGGTCAACGGGCAAGACTGGCACAATGATTGGAACGCCGATAAATACGTTGCCCATCCTTACGGTGGCGAAAACTCCGTTGTTGTAACCTGACAACTCGACTGAATAGGTAACCGAAATCACACAGACGCTCCCGGCTCGCCCAGGAGCGTTGTGCTTGCGTCAGTACCTAGTATGACTTTGTGGTATCATCAAGATCGAACAAATGAGCGATTCCCGCGGAAGGATGCCCTATGTCGACACGCAAGAAATTGGTCCTGATTGACGGACATGCCCTGGCCTATCGCATGTTCTATGCTCTATCCACAGGCTTGAGGACGCGAGAAGGCGAATTGACAAACGCCGTGTATGGCTTCACTCGTACCCTTCTTGAATTGATGTTAGGTGAGGATCGACCTGATTATCTGGCTGTGAGCTTTGATGTCGAGCCAACCTTTCGCAATGAGATGTACGCAGAGTACAAGGGCACCCGCGAGAAGATGCCAGAAGAACTTGGCACACAGATCGGACGGATTCACGAAGTGCTGGCCGCCTTCAACGTGCCAATCTTGATCGCAGAGAATTATGAAGCTGATGACGTCTTGGGCACAGTCGCTCGCCGCGCCACCGAACTCGGTGTGGATACCTTGATCATTACAGGCGACAAGGACTTGCTACAGCTAGTCGATGAACACGTCCATGTGCAGCTACCTCGATTTACACAGCAAGGGGCCCATATATTCGACATCGAAAAAGTGAAGGAAGAATTTGGCGGACTGGAACCCCTCCAGATCATCGATTACAAAGGCCTGGTTGGTGATACATCAGACAACATTCCTGGTGTGCGCGGGGTGGGGGCCAAGACTGCCACCGCCCTCCTGCTAGAATACGGCAGCCTGGATGGCGTCTACAAGAACCTGGATCAGGTCTCTGGCAAGAAGCGGCGCGAGACCTTGCAAGAATCGCGCGAGATTGCCTTCCTCAGCGCCAAGCTGGCACGTATCGTCACCGATGTCCCGCTCGACTTCAATCTTGAAGCCTGCGTCATCCAGGATTTTGACGCCAACGAAGCCTTTCAAGTATTTCAGAAACTTGAGTTTCACTCCTTTACCAGCATGCTCGAACAGGCCTTAGCCCCTCCGCCAGAGGAGACAAGTACCCAACTATCCTTTCTTGATGACACAGCCGTCACCGCAACGGTAACGGCTGCTCCCCCCACCCTGTCAATGGAACCCAAGACGAAAGTCTACACGATCCGCACGGAGGGCTTTCTAGTCGATGTTATCAAAAAGATGGAGAGCGTTGAGCGCATCGCCTTTGACACCGAGACCACCAGCCTCGACAAGATGCAGGCTGAACTGGTTGGTATCTCACTCTCCTATGAGGTTGATGAGGCCTACTACATTCCAGTGGGCCACCAAGGAGACGCCAATCAACTCCCATTGGAGATTGTGCTGGCTCACCTGCGACCGATCATGTCGAATCCTGAAATCGCCAAGATTGGGCACAACATCAAATATGACGCCATGGTGCTAGCACAGCATGGGCTAGACGTTCATCCGCTGAGCATCGATACAATGATAGCGGAGTGGCTGCTCAATCCGGATAGCAGGATTGGCCTAAAGGAAGTCGCCTTTGCACGCCTTGGCGTCAAGATGACCGAGATCACCGAGTTGATTGGTAAGGGCCGCAACCAGATCACCTTTGATCAAGTTCGCATTGATGATGCCGCCCCCTATGCTGCGGCGGATGCCGACCTCACGCTGCAACTAGCCGACTTGATCACACCAGAATTGAGCGAGCAGGGGCTTGATCCGCTCTTTTACGACATCGAGATGCCCCTGGTACCGGTGTTGGTCGACATGGAGAGGGCGGGAGTACTCGTTAATGTTCCCTTCTTGGAGGAACTGTCCGCTGATTTGCATCATCGATTGGCGGAGTTTGAGCAGGGCATCTACAAAATCGCTGGTCAGGAGTTCAATCTCAACTCAACCCAGCAGTTGAGTGAGGTCCTATTCGACACACTAGGACTGCCAACGGAGGGGCTACGCAAGACCAAGAGTGGCTACTACTCGACCGCCGCTTCTGTCCTAGACAGTCTACAAGAGAGCGATGAGACAGGCATCATCGACGCCATCTTACGGTACCGAGAGCTGGAGAAATTGCGTTCCACCTATGTGGATGCCCTACCCGAACTGGTTAACCCGGTCACGGGGCGCATCCACAGTTCCTTCAACCAGACGGGTGCCGTCACCGGACGCCTCAGTTCGAGCAATCCGAATTTGCAGAACATCCCCATTCGCAGCGAAGAGGGACGCCGTGTGCGTGATGCCTTCATTGCTGCGCCGGGGCATGTCTTGATCGGCGCAGACTATTCTCAAGTCGAGCTGCGCATCCTGGCCCATGTCTCCAGCGACGACGCGCTGATCGACGCCTTCCGCAACGATCAGGATATTCATGCTACAACTGCGGCAGCGGTCAATCATATCTCGTTGGAGGAGGTCACCTCCACCCAACGCAGTTTTGCCAAGTCGGTCAACTTTGGCCTGATGTACGGGATGGGCGCCTTCCGGCTTGCCCGCGAAAGCGGCCTTACACGGGATGAAGCTGAAGCCTTCATCAAAGCTTATTTCGAGCGTTTCCCCAAGGTTCGCCAATATCTTGATGAAACCAAGGAAAAGGCCAAAGAGCTAGGCTACGTCGAAACGCTGCTGGGGCGCCGTCGTGAATTCCAGGCATTTCAAGCGGAGTCAACCGGCAGGCAGGCCAACCTGGCGCGTCAGCGAGCTGAGCGCGAAGCGATCAACACCCCCATCCAGGGAACTGCCGCCGACATCATCAAGATTGCGATGGTCAAACTTCACAATGCGCTCAATGAGCAGAAGCTAGCCGGGAAGATGATCCTCCAAGTGCATGACGAATTGCTGCTCGAAGTGCCTGAAGAGGAAGCGGACCGAACCATGCAGTTGGTTGTCGAAGTGATGGAAACAGCTTATCCGCTCGATGTGCCGCTCAAAGTCGATGCTCACCAAGGACGGCATTGGGGTGAGTTGAAGTAGACTGCAACTCAGAGCGACCTCAGCCGTATAAGCTTCTAGATAATGGATACCACACAGCGACAAAGGGATTGAGTCATGGACAGACAAATCATCGATGCACCTGCGCAAGATCAAAGCCCTAGTGCATCTAATGGCTATAAGCCAGCCGTACAAACCGGCAATTCACAAGAACAGCTCAACCGCATTGCGATTGCCTCATTGCTCATCGTGGCCGGGTTGGTCTTGCTTGCCAATCAACTGGGTTTTCTGCCCGCCTTTGGCGGCGGCGGAATATGGGAGTGGATGGCACTGATCGCAGGTGGGGTTCTGCTCGCCGTATCCGCCGTCCGGGTTGTCTCACCAGACGTTGAAGCCAATATTGGGGTGTTGATCCTAGGTGGTATTCTGCTATTCACCGGCGCGAGTCAAATCCTCGACTTTGATCCGGATACATTCTGGCCCGCCCTCCTTATTATCATCGGCGTTTCTGTTTTGGCCAAGCGGGTCGCTGATCGCTGAGAACCCAAAGGGCGACCAAGTTGGTCGCCCTTTGGGATTGTTCTTGAGTTCATCACTCACTGCATCGGATCGACACATCATCCAGATAGTTGTCGTTATTGGCCACGGGCCAGATGCGTAGATTCTCGAAGAAGACCGTGGTTAGGGCGTCCGTTGCCTCGAACTGGAAGCTGATCAGCGCGTATTGATCATAGATGTTGTCCCAATAGCTGAATCCGCGGCTGCTCAAAACATCTTCCGAGAAGGCGTTCGTCCCTCCATCCAATGCCACTTTGATGAACCAGGTCGAGTTGATCTTCTCATCGTAGGTGATCAAATCAGAGGTCAGGCCGCCAGTATTGGAACTCCAGGATTGAACGTAAGCTGTCACCTCGCAGGTTGCCCCTGGGCTTGTGTCCACCGTCTGATAGACGCCTGCCTGGCACGTTCGGTAGAAGCAAAACCATTGCTGAGCTGTTTCCCCGCTGAAGACCCGACCGGCTGTCTCTGAACTCTTATATTCTGGTCGGCCCATTTTCAGGTCAGGTGGATTGCCGTTACCAGCGCGCGGTGCGTCACATTTATCGGGTGTGTAAGGCGTATCACAGTAGAAGGGCTCCCATCCCTCGAAGACGCTGACTTCACCAAATTCGACGGTGCGAGTCGCACCTTCAAAACTGGGATTGATGAAAAGATTATCCAAGTCGTCGGGGATGTCGGCTCCCCCTGAGATCGGCGTTGGGGCTGTCTCTT
>JAADYZ010000159.1 GCA_010092775.1 Chloroflexota bacterium | reverse complement strand
AGACCACTACCCAGCGCAGGGAAAGCGACACTCTGAAGTCCAAGCGCCTCATAGTGCTCAACAACGCTCGCCAGCCCAGCTTCGATATATGCTGGTTGAGATGGACTCCGCCAATGTCGCTTAGTCGGGAAGTTGAGCACCCAGCGATCTGGCCCTTGCCCATCACACCGACAGTGTTGACCGGATTGACGAGCGTTTGCACGTCAGCTTCAAAAAGATCGCCTGTGGTGAAGGTGAGCATGGATAGAAGAAGCGTTCCGACCGGCGGGGTGAGCGCCGGTCGGGAGGTGAAACTCAGGTGGAGAGGAGACAATTCTCTGTGCCGTGGGGGTTGGGAGTGTATCCCTCGGCATCCGGATCGTTGTACCAGTCGGTTCCGTTGATCAGGTAGCGGAATTCATAGATCTTCCCAGCGTCTAATTTCACATCGAGTGTCCAGCTACCGTCTTCTTGGCGCTGCATAGCGTGGGCCGATTCGTCCCAGTCGTTGAAGCTACCTACCACATGGATGGAGTCCGCTTCAACTTGATTGGGGAGAGAGAACGTTACTTCGGAAATCGCTTCTTCGTCTTCAAAGGTCTTCTTGAGTAGCATACGTGGTCTCCTTTGCTTATGATAAGAAGACTTAGTTTCATCATATCAGACTTTCCCACCTTTTGGGAAATGACTTCCGAGCGCTTAGACCGTTATAACTCTGTTAAAGAGCTTGAGGTGGAAATCATCTGGGACCTGACGTTATTATATGTGTCTGGATAGATCAGGGTACAGAAACGACTAGGACCAGAAGGGCCCCATATGGTAAACCCACCCAACCGGTTGCGCATCAAGCGATCTCAGGCCTGGATATTGATGCTGGTCTGGTTTTTCGTTGTCATGCTCGTTGGGTCGCTCACGTTCGTCTTTTTGCTGTGGGTGCTCAGCCCACCAAGCGGCGCGCCAGGGAATCAACCCGGAATAGCCGATGTGGACACCACGCCCACACCAACCCTCACGCCGACCCCTTTTGTGCCACCGCCCCCCATTGAAGACCCTGCCAATGGCGGCAGCACACCGGGTGCTAGCCCGTCCGAGTTCGTACCCGCAGCGCCACCGCCCCCCGCCTGGGATCGCGATCGCTTTGCCTACGGTATCGAGCTGCGGCTGGAGTTCATCCCAGAGCAAACCCTCGACATGGTCGATCAAATTGAGCTGAGTTGGGTGAAACAGCAGATTCGCTGGGAATTCTATGAGCGCTCGGAGGGGCAGATCGAATGGGATTTGCTGGACGCCTACTTCGCCGCACTCGATGGGCGCAACAAGTACGTCCTACTCAGCTTCAACGCGGCTCCAGATTGGGCCGTCGCTGAGCCGGTTGACGGAGCGGAAAGCCCACCCGAGGACGCCGAAGACCTGGCCCGCTTTATTGGCGCGATGCTCCTGCGTTACCCAGGGCAAATCCACGCGGTTGAGGTGTGGAACGAACCCAATCTAGCCCGCGAGTGGACATCCCCCGAGGGCTTGAGCGCCGATGATTATGTGGATCTGCTTGCCACCGCCAGCGAAACCGTGCGCACCATCGATCCCTCGATCATTGTGATCAGCGCGGGGCTTTCACCAACGGGCGTTGACGATGGTGTAAGAGCCATCGAAGACACCCGCTACCTCCAAGACATGATCGCCGCAGGTGCGCTGGATCACGTCGATTGTGTGGGCGTCCACCATAACGGATTCAACCTTCCGCCCGATGTCGCCTGGGATGATGATCTGACCGACGATGCCGCCGTTTTCCAGGGCCCTTTCACCGATCCACATCCGAGCTGGTCCTTTGAGTCAACCATCAGCGGGGCCAATCAGATCGTGCAGGATGCAGGCAGTAACACCCCGTTGTGCGTGACAGAGTTCGGTTGGGCCACAGCCGAAGACATGGACGGCAGCCCTACGGATGCCTATGCTTTCGCGCTCGACAATACGCTGGACGAACAAGCCGAGTGGATTGTCGAAGCCTTCAACAGCCTGCGCGACCGCCCCTATGTGCAGATGGCCTTCCTCTTCAATCTCGATTTTTCGCCTAAGGTCGGTGGCGATCCGCAGGAGGACACAGCGCTCTACAGCTTACTGACGCCCAACGGCGGCCCCCGCCCAGCCTTCGAGGCCCTCCGCGACATGCCCAAGTTCGATTAGCAGAAAGCAAAGAGGGACGCAGCCAGTGAGCTGCATCCCTTTGATTCACCTTGTTTCGGTCAGGCTAGACGGTTAAGACATCGCGCAGGAAGCGCTGGATTACATGCGACGGCACAGCCAGCCCAACGTCGGGACCAGTCATCACCGTGTTGATCCCAATCACGTGCCCAGCCGCATTGATCAGCGGGCCACCGGAATGCCCCGGTCGATAGTGCAGGCTGACAGCCACCCACTCGCGCCCTGGCATGGGGTTCTCTGGCAGATCACCACCCACACCGATCACGATGCCCGAGGTCATCGCACCGCGTACACCCCAGGGATGGCCCATCGCCAGGACCCACTCCCCCGGACGCAAAGCCAACGAGTTGCCCAGTTCAGCCGCTGTCTCTT
>JAADYZ010000003.1 GCA_010092775.1 Chloroflexota bacterium | reverse complement strand
CGGTGGGCTCGCCCGGTGTCTCCGTTGAGCGCGGCGTAGCGCTCGGCGGTTGGAACTGGGTCGGCGTAAAAGGGAGTGCCGTCAGCGTCGGCCCTCCTGGCGTGAAGCTAGGCGTCGCGGTCACCTGAGCCGATGGAGTCGCTGTGACGGTCGGCGTGGTACTGCCATCTGCGGTGGCTTCCTGTGTCTCCGCGACGGGCTGGCCGCTAAAGCCTACCAGCAAAATAATGCCACACAGATAGAAGGGCAGGGTTAACACAATCACCCAGATGAAGATACTGTGGGTACGTCGCCGCCGCTCTGGGAGGCTCAAGTCTGCTTGTGTCATAACTGCCGTTACCTTTGGGTGCGTGCAAGACCCGGTCTGCCTAGCGCAGTCTAGCACGAGGCCCTCAGGTTGCGCAAACTGGGATGTAAGGGGGTGAAGAGTGGCGAGGGTGAAGCCTGACAGCAGATCGCCGTCGGCCCAAGGCCTTGATCAACTAAGCCCTCACGGCGCCCTCGCCATTCTCCGCTTGCGCCGCCATACGCAACACGCCACAATCTGCTCCGTTTGCAGAGATCAGAAAGCTGACTCCATGTCCCTTCGAATCACCCTGCTGTATATCGCCGCATTCTTCGCTGGTATGGCTACGCTCGCCGTAGAGTTCACTACCGCCCGCATGTTAGGCAACATCTATGGCACCAGCGACATCGCCTGGTCAGGCATCATCGCCATGATGCTGGCCTATCTGGCCTTGGGCTACTACATTGGTGGGCGTTGGGCTGATCGCTCGCCCTATACCAAGACTTTCTACACGCTGCTGGCCTGGGCCGCAATACTCACTGCGCTGATCCCCTTTGTCGCCCGCCCGGCGCTGGTCGGCGCGGGCGTTGCCCTGGCACAGATCAACATCCCCGGCGTGGTCTTGTGGATCCTTGTGACAATTGTGCTCTTCATCGTGCCAGTGACCCTGTTGGGCTGCGTACCACCTTTTGTGATGCGTCTCGCCATCGAAGACACCGAAAGCAGTGGGCAGGTGGCCGGGGTAGTTTATGGGGTCTCGACCTTGGGCAGCATCGTTGGCGCCTTTACCCCCACACTGATCCTGATCCCTACCTTTGGCTCGACCCGCACCTTTCTCATCTTCGCCGCTGGCATCATGTTGATCGCATTGATTGGCCTTGCCGTCGAGTCTGAACGCCGTCCGCTGCTGGTCCATAGTTGGATGCCCGTCGGGTTGACCGTGCTGGCAGTTATCGGGCTGCAAGGGCCGCTCAAACCGGCTCCACCCGCTACCACTCTGCTCTTCGAGCAAGAGACGGGCTACAACTACGTACAAGTCGTCGAGACCAACGGCGGGACCCGCCATCTGCTTTTGAATGAAGGACTGGCTATTCATTCGATGTACAACCCGGACTTCAGCGTGATCGAGACACGCGGCACCTGGGATTTTTTCATGGCCGGTCCCTACTTCAACGAAGCCCCACACACCATGACCGAAGACGACCGCCTGATGATCATCGGCCTGGCGGGGGGAACGATGGCCCTGCAATACAGCGCCGTCTACGGTCCTATGCCCATCGACGGCATCGAGATCGACCCGGCTCTGATCGGTGTAGGTGAGGATTATTTCGGTATGACACTGGATAATCTCAACGCCATCGCGGGTGATGGCCGGATCGAGATGCGCCGCCTCAATCATGAATACGCCGCCATCATGATCGACGCTTATCGGGTGCCCTATGTGCCCTGGCATCTGCTTACAGTCGAGTTTTTTGAAGAAGGTCGCGCGCGGCTGGCCGATGACGGCGTGCTGATGATGAACGTTGGCCGCAGCCCGATCAACCGCGAACTCATCGATGCTGCCACGGCCACCCTGCTGGAGGTCTTCCCCAGCGTCCATGTGATGGATGTGCCCAACACCTTCAACTCGATTGTCGTAGCAACCGTTCAACCCACTGAACCTGAAAATCTTCAGGCCAATATCGATCTCCTGCTGGCCGACGAAGAGACTCACCCGCTGCTGATTGACGTGCTGCCGCTGGCCGCTGCGAGCCTTCACCCCACCCAGCCGAACGACATTATCTTCACCGACGATCGCGCCCCGGTTGAAGGCATCGTGCACAATCTGATTTTGCAGTTCTTGTTGGAGAGCAACCCCGCCGCTGAAATCGGCACCTTTGAGACACGGGACAACTGATCGAGGCCTTGAGAGGGTCGAAGGGGCCTAAAAACGAAGGTAGCCACCCGGGGAGGGTGGCTTTGCGTTGGGCATTTGGGGAAAGAGATGCATGCTTGGAGCTAAAACTTTGGGCCGGGAGCAAAAACCCAACGCAACATGATCGAAGTCTAACATAGTTTCGCTCACATTTAAACTGACCCTGGTCTTTTTATTGCTCTACATCTGGCTTTTTCAGAGGATTTTCATAAACATTTTTGTGACACTAATCGCCTGTAAGGCGCCACATCGTCACGCGAGCGTCATCACCTGCCGCCACAACAACCGCTCCGTCGGCTGAAATGTCAACAGCATTGACCGATCCGCCGTGACTGCGCCCGTTGAGTCGTTCGCCAGTCTGCACGTCCCAGAACATAATCGCGCCATCCACCCCACCCGAGATCATCACATCTCCCGTCGGATTAAAGACCAGGCTGGTGGTTTGCGAGTGGGCCCGCCAGGTCAGGATCAACTCGGCTTCTTCCACATCGAACAGGCTGATGTAGCCGGTGGTGGTGCCTACAGCGAGGGTGGCACCATCTGGAGAAAAGGCCAGTGCGGTCACTTCGCCGCTCTCACCGATCAACTCGGCAAGAGGCTGGCCGTCTTCCACATAACGCAGCAGCACCCGCGTATCCCTGTCCCCCGTCGCGATGTGGTGGGCAGAACACCCCACCGCCCTCAGCCGGGTCGGGTGACCTTCCAGGGCGAAGAGCGGCGCGCCATCGAGGGTCCACACGCCGCCGCGCGCATTCCAAAGCATGATTGCCGCGAATGCGTTGTGATTGGGGATCACCTGTCTCTTATACACATCTG
>JAADYZ010000158.1 GCA_010092775.1 Chloroflexota bacterium | reverse complement strand
TTTCATGAGGTGATGTATGTGGCTCGTTGGCTTCGTCGGTGGCTTCTGGTGTCGGGTCTGGAGTCGGCGTTTCAGGAGTCTCCGTCGCTTCCTCTGTAGCTTCTTCCGTCGGCGTTACAGGAGTCTCTGTTGCTTCTTCGGTGGCTTCTTCCGTCGGCGTCCCTTCCCCTTCCGGCTCAGGTGTAGCCGCTGTGCCTGCTTGAATCGTCAAAACCTGACCCGCAAAGATCACGTTCGGATTGGCCAGACCGTTCAATTCGACAAGAACGGGAACGGTCGTATTGTATTGTAAACCAATCCGGAAGAGCGTCTCGCCGGGCTGGACGGTGTGCGTAAGGGTTTCTTGTGGTGTTGGCGTATCAGCTGGTGCGGGCGTGCTAGCATCTACCGGACCACCAGTCCCTGGGATCACCAGCACCTGCCCTACCTCGATCTGATCGGGATTGGTCAGGTTATTCAACTGCACCAGCGCATCAACGGTCGTGTTGAAGTTGCGCGCAATTCGGAAGAGTGTGTCTCCAGCGGCAACCGTGTATTCAGTCTGACCACCCCCTGTTGCCTCGGCTCCATTGGGGATCGTCAGCACCTGCCCGGCAAATACCAAATCCGGATTGGTAATGCCGTTGGCAAAGGCTAACTCATCGACCGTTACACCGTACTGCTGAGCGATTCGGAACAAGGTTTCGCCGGGCTGAACGGTATGCGTGCCGCCCGAAGCGTCTTGAGCCACGACAGAGGTTGTACCAATGACAAGAATGAGAACAGCGGCTAATCCGACCCAGATCTGAGGTTTTCGCATCGCTGGTGACTCCGTTGCTGGTGAAATACGCGACACGTTGATCTTACTCCTGCCATAGCGCCAGGGCAAATTGGCAAGTCAAATTGTCAACGTATACACTAGACTGCACGACTCTCACCCCTTAGGAATCTAAGCATGAAGCCCCGACAATCGATCTACGACTACATCATCATCGGCTCCGGATTTGGCGGCAGTGTCGCCGCGATGCGCCTCACCGAAAAAGGCTACAGCGTGCTCGTGCTGGAAAAAGGCAGGCGCTACCGCGATCAGGACTTCCCCAAGAGCAACTGGAATCTACCCAAGTCGCTGTGGCTTCCTCCGCTGCGTCTCTTCGGGATGCTTCAGTTAACCATGCTGAATCATGTACTTGTACTACACTGGACGGGTGTTGGCGGTGGCAGCCTGGGCTATGCCAACGTGCTACTGGAACCAGATGAGGAACTATTCGACAATCCAGGATGGAAGCGGCTGGCTGATTGGAAGGCCCTTCTCCGCCCCCACTATGACACCGCCAAGCGCATGTTAGGCGTCACCACGAATCCGCGTTTGTGGCCAGCCGACCAGACCATTCGCGAGATCGGTGAGGAATGGGGCATGGCGGACAGCTTCCAGCCCACCCCCGTCGCTGTATACTTTGGCGAAGCTGGACAAACCGCTGATGACCCCTATTTCGGCGGCGAAGGCCCCCCACGCACCGGTTGTATCCACTGTGGCGCATGCATGGTCGGCTGCCGCCATAATGCCAAGAATACGCTGGTCAAGAACTACCTCTATTTTGCAGAGAAATGGGGAGCAGAAGTTCTTTCGCAGGCCATGGTGATAGACATAAAACCGCTGGCGACAGACCAGGAAGATGAGGCTCGCTACGAGGTTGTTTATCACAAGCTTGGTGATCTACTGAAAAGGCGCAAGCGCGTTCGTGCGCGTCATGTGATCGTATCGGCGGGGACGATAGGCACTTTGCAACTGCTCACGCGAGCGCGTGAGGTCACCAAGTCGCTTGAGAGACTCTCGCCGCGCCTCGGTCAGCGGATGCGCACCAATAGTGAATCACTGACAGGTGCGATCAGTTGGGACAAGACAGTTGATTATTCGCAGGGTGTGGCAATCACATCGATCATGAAGCTTGATGAACAGACCTACGTCGAGCCTGTTCGCTATCCAGCGGGATCAGGCCTGTTGCGCTTGATTACCGCCCCAATGATCGACAGCGACAAGGGCATCGGGTCTCGATTTCTGCTTACACTGGCTGCTATCGTACGTCAGCCGCGTAATTGGCTGCATATGGTGGCTACCGGAAAGTGGCCAGAACGCAGCACCATTATGCTGCTGATGCAAACCAACGACAGCATGCTTCATATCAAGAGTGGCCGCAGCCTTTGGACACTGTTCCGGCGCGGCCTCGTCTCCGAGCAGGATGCCAAGCAACCCATCCCTGGAGAAATCCCAGTCGGCAAGGTCTTCACGCGTCGATTTGCAGAGCGAAGCAAGGGCTTTGCTGGCGCAGCGATCACCGAGAGTGTGCTCAAAGTGCCACTCACGGCGCATCCTTTGGGTGGCGTCTCATTTGGCGAGAGCGCTGTGGATGGTGTCATCGATCTGAACTGCGAGGTCCACAACTACCCTGGCTTGTACGTCGTCGATGGGTCGATCATGCCCGGCAATCCGGGGCGTAACCCCAGCCTGACGATTACGGCCCTGGCTGAATACGCGATGAGCCAAATCCCGACCAAAGCGACAGCATCTGCGTATACAAGCCAGGCAGCTTCAAGCACAAAACCAGCTTTGCAGATGACTCGTGGCGACTGATCTCGATGGAACTCAGGTGACGTCTTGTGCTAAATCTAAGTTGTGGCAGCGTCATTCACCCGCAGAATGCAGCCCCCTGAAAGATGCTCTTCTGAGAATGGTCCAGGGATCAACCCAACCTGCATCGCGAAGCATGCTGCCCTGTCGACTTCTTGCTGCACGGTTGTCACACTCTTAGAATATAGCTCAGCTTGTCTAGACGAATCTGAGCATACCCTTATGCCACTAAGGTCATCTCTACCTAACGATGTCAGAGCTTCAACTTACCGCAGACTACTTGCTCGAGCTGTGCCAGCGCACCTTCCCAAATCGCGCCGCAATCGAAATCGTCCGGCTTGAGCCTCTCCCCAGCCGCCAACATGAGATGGTCAGCTTTGTGATGCAGTGGCAGGATGATCAAGGCATGAGGAAAGCTACATCCCTGGTTGCTCGCCGCTATGTGAGCACGATCAGTTGGTGGCGGCCAGATGACATGGGCAAAGCCCAACGCGAGTGGGCGATCACAGAATGGCTGAGCAGTGTCGACTTCCCGGTGCCCCAGAGCCTAATGCGCACCTTTAGCAGCTCCGGCGATGTTGTCTTGTTCCGGCGCTTGCCGGGCTATGATTGGCATGATTTGGGCCTTCCATTTCTGGATGCCGTCGAACCGCATGCCGAGGCTTTCGCGCGTTTACTGGCCTATTTGCACAGTTTGACCCCGCCCGATGAGGTACGAGCGGTCCTGCCTACTGTGACCCTGCCAACCGCTCTCGCCACCTTAATTGCGCTTGCCCGGCGGATTGATCAGCAGGATTTAATTGAAGCGATTGAGCTGGCCTTGCACCACGCCTACAACGTGCAAGAGCAGCCTCCGGTCATTCTGCATGGCGACTACCACTTTTCCAACGCGCTGCTGCATGACGGAGAAATCAGCGGGATCATTGATTGGGAGTTCTGCGCGTTGGGCGATCCGCGCTGGGATGTCGCCAACGCTTATATGCAACTGGTTGACTTTGATGCCGCCCACGCCGCTGATATTTTTTTACAGACCTACCTCGAACAGAGTGGGCGACGCTTTGAAGGCCCGCCGCTTTACAATGCCGTTGCCCCTCTGCAGCAGTGGACTATATCGGAATGGTTAGTTCATCAAGGTGAGGTAGGGGAGTCTATGTCTTTTGCACTTGCGGAAGACCTGATCGACCTGCGCGATGTCCATCGCCGGCGGGCCGAGCGAGCCTTACGCTCTCTCTCCTGATGGCCGAAAAAGAAACGGGATGGCGATTGCCATCCCGTCCTGATTCTTGTGCTTAGTGTACGGTTTATTGGGCGCCGTTCTCATCATCTTGAGAACGAGCGACTGCACGCGCAACCTCGGTGAAGGCGGAGAAGACGTCAATCGGCACCGGGAAGATCAAGGTACTGTTCTTCTCAGCGGCAATCTCTGTCAAGGTCTGGAGATAGCGCAGTTGGAGCGCGGTCGGCTCAGCGGAAATAGTGGCAGCGGCTTCCTTCAACTGCTGTGAGGCCTGGAACTCTCCCTCAGCATGGATGATCTTGGCGCGCTTTTCACGCTCAGCTTCAGCCTGGCGAGCCATTGCACGCTGCATCGACTGCGGAAGCTCAACGTCCTTAACTTCCACAACACTGACCTTCACGCCCCAAGGCTCAGTTGCCTCGTCGATAATCTGGGCAAGGCGCTCATTGATGGCATCGCGTTCGGCCAGCAGTTCGTCCAGGTCAGCCTGACCGATCACGCTACGCAGGCTGGTCTGCGCGATTTGCCAGGTCGCCCGACGATAGTCCTCGATGTTAATGATCGCGGCAATGGGTTCAATCACGCGGAAGTAAGTCACCGCGTTGACTTTGACAGTTACGTTGTCGTTCGTGATGGCTTCCTGAGAGGGTACATCGAGCGGCACGGTGCGCAGGTCGACTTTCACCATCCGATCAACAACCGGGATAATGAAGAACAGTCCAGGCCCCTTCCCTTCTTGACCGACAACGCGGCCCAGACGGAAGATCACAGCACGCTCATACTCCTGGACAATACGCACGGCTGAGCCAAGCAGACCCAGCCCGACGACGACAGCGCCCACCACCAGACACCCAATGGTTCCGATTAGTTCAGGCATTTTTTCTCCTTTGGCTCTACCGAACCAACTCTATCGCTGGGAAAAGTCGATGATTCACTCACTCGACTTGGTTCGATTATAACGGTTAGGGCAGGGAGTCGGCTAGCCTTAGACGCTCCGAGACACCCCCAATCGTGGGGGGATTCGCGTCACGCGGGGACAATCGCCTCCGGTATATCGTTGCGCGGATTGTTGACCACTGTTGAAACCGGATACCAATCCATTTCTTCACCGGGGTAGGCGGCCAGCAGCGGTTGGAAGGTTTCGGCGGAACGCTCAGCCGGGTCGAGCCAGGTGTCAATTGCAGACTGCGGCAGGATGACTGGCATCCGATTGTGAATTGGCGTGAGCAGTTCGTTCGGTTCGGTGGTGATAATGGTGCAAGATAGGATAGGCATTTCATCCTCAGCAGCGTCTTTAGGTCGCCAGACTTCCCACAATCCGGCAAAAGCAAAGGGGCTGCGATCTTTGAGGTGAATGAAAACTGGCGTCTTGCTGCCGTCATCATTCTTGCGCCACTCGTAGAAACCATCTGCGAAAATCAGGAAGCGCCGCAGCTTGAAGGCTACCCGGAACGAAGGCTTCTCAGCGACAGTTTCGCCGCGCGCATTAATCATTCGGTTGCCAATTGCCGGGTCTTTGGCCCAGGATGGAATTAACCCCCAACGAAAGAATTCGAGCGCTCGCTGTTCGGAGTTAGCTACAACCGCCACCGACTGGGTTGGTGCTACATTGTAGCGTGGGCTGACGTCGTCACTGATCGTAACCCAAGGGAAGGCTTGTTGTAGCCCCCCCGCGTCAACCGTCAAAGTGAAGCGTCCGCACATCGGCTAGCCGTGTCCATTCTCGCGACGTTGGCTTGGCTCACGCAAGAAGGCCATCATGATGTCTGAGGTGGTGATGATGCCAACGATGGTCTCGCTGCGCATCACTGGTAGGCAGCTAATGTGATGAGTCAGCATCAAACGGGCAGCTTCACGGGCTGTGGCCGTCGGCTCAATGATGATGGGGCCAGGGGTCATCAAGTCACGCACGCGAATGTTGTCGATGACAGCGGCGGTCTCCCAATGCTCTCGTGTGACCTGAGGAGAGTTGAGAGCCTTCCGACAATCGCGGTCGCTGAGGATTCCCATCAGGTGGTTCTCATCATCAATGACCGGTAAGTGATGGCAGCCAACTGAATCCATGAGTTCGAGCGCACGGCGCAGGGTTTTGTTCTGGTGCACCGTCACCGGGTTTTTGGTCATAATGTCATGAACATGCATGTTCGGGCTCCAGGCGAGGCATCTTCAAGCAATAGAGAGATGATTGAGGAATCATTCTGATGCCATCTATAATCTACAAAAGTTCGAAGCCAGCGTGAAGAACAAATATCCTGTTTCAAAGATGATGAAAATCATAAATTGCTACGCCGCTCACATTATGCGTTAGTTTGACTGCAAGGCTAGGCTGTTCATCACAGCTTGGCATGATATTTGTCACTACACGTGTTTGACTTATTCGTGTAAACTGTGCGCCACGTAGTGTGATGTGTTTTCTAACCATCCTAGAGAAATCAGTGCCCTATGAACGAAGACTTCAACGAAGTACGTATTCTGATCGCCGATGACCATTCCGTTGTGCGCGCCGGACTCCGCGCCTTACTAGAACGTCAGGCTCGTTTCCGCGTTATCGGCGAAGCTTCAACTGGCGAAGAAGCGATCAGTAAAGCCCACGAATATCAGCCTGATGTCGTCGTGCTCGACATCCGCATGCCCGGCGTTAGCGGTGTACAAGCTTGCCGCGAGATCGTCGAAACAGTGGCTGATGTTAGAGTGATCATGCTGACAGCCTACGCTGAAGACGAACTGCTCTTCGCCGCCATCCAGGCAGGGGCTTCAGGCTACGTCCTCAAACGGATCGGAGATAGTGACCTGGTTGATGCCATTGAGCGCGTGAGTCGCGGCGAAGGCATCTTGGATCCAGCCATGACCACCACCATGTTCTCCGAGATGCGTAAGGCGCGTAAGGCGCAAATGGCTGCCGCCTTCGCTGATTTGACGCCTCAAGAGCTAACCGTCTTAGGGCTTGTCTCTAAAGGGTTGACCAATCGCCAAATTGCACTCAAGTTGTTCTTGGGCGAGGGCACTGTCCGCAACTACGTCAGCAGCATTCTCTCCAAGCTCGATGTCTCTAACCGCGCTGAGGCCGCTGCTTATGCCGTGAAGCACAACATTAGTGAGCTTGTCCCTCAAGTCGATGACGACGATGATGTCTCTGTTGAAGAAGAACAGAGCCTCGAAGGTTAACAAACCCGCTTTCTCTACAATCCCAGGGTCTCTCTAAGGTCCGAGAGACCCTTAAGGCCAACTCTGCAAAACGTGATTGTTTCTATGTCATCTGTGCCAAAAAAGGGTACCATGTGCGTATCATTTCTTCACTGATGCTACCATCGAATGGTGACACCTTATGACATCTGATCTCCCCCTAGTCATTGTTACCCGCCAACTCCCTCAAGCCATCATCGACAAGCTGTCCGCCGTCGCGACTCTCAACATCTGGGAAGAAGATCGCGCTATCCCACAAGACACGCTCTTGGCCTGGGTGCCAGGATGTCATGCCATCTACAGTCTGCTCACCGACCCGATTGACAGCAGTGTCCTTGATGCCGCTGGTGCGAACCTCAAGGTTGTCAGTCAGATGGCCGTCGGGGTAGACAATATTGATGTGGCAGCCTGCACAGCACGCGGCATTCCGGTTGGGCATACGCCCAACGCCCTGACTGACACCACCGCCGACCTGGCAGTAGCACTGATGCTGGCCGTTGGGCGTCGGATCGCTGCGGCGGCGCAGTTCGTCAAAGTTGGTAAATGGGATACCTGGCGTCCGATGGAGTTGACTGGCAAAGACCTCTACGGCAGCACGGTGGGCATCATCGGGTTTGGGCGGATCGGCAAAGCCGTAGCCCAGCGAGTCCGCGGCTTCGACTGTCATATCCTGTACAACCATCCACGATCAGACCCCGATGCCGCTCAATATGCGGCCGCTTACGTCAACCTGGACACCCTGCTCAAGTCCAGCGATTTCATCAGCCTGCACACACCTCTCACCGAGGAGACTCGCCACATGATCGGGGCAGAAGAACTTGCCATGATGAAATCTGACGCGATTATTGTGAATACCGCCCGTGGTGCCATTGTCGATCAAGCGGCGCTCGTCAAGGCGCTTCAAGAAGGGAAGATCGGTGGGGCTGGTTTGGATGTGACCGACCCTGAACCGATCTCAGTGGATGACCCACTGCTTAAGCTGGATAACGTGATCGTGGTGCCGCATATCGGCTCAGCCAGCGTGACCACACGCATGCGGATTGCGCATATGGCAGCCGACAATCTGATTGCAGGCTTGCACGGGGAGCGCTTGCCCAACGTATACAATCCAGAGGTATACAGCGATTAAGCGCCTCAAGACACCCAAAGAGCAATCCCCATCCCGATCACATAAGTAGCCCCGGCAAAAAAGGCCAAGCCATCCAGCTCACCTTGCAGAGCTAGGTAAATCGCGAAGGGCAACCCCAAGATCAGAAGCAGTGCCAGCGCCTGTAGGCGCTGCTTGCGTTTTTGGGCCGATGCTTCCTCTGCTGATGTCATAGTTGTGCCAGGCCCCACACAATGAGGGCGATCACTGCCACCGGAATCAAGCCGTATATCAACATCTGACGGATCACCTGATCTTCCTCCCCAGCCAAACCGACCGTGCTGCTCCCGACGATCACCTTGGCTGGCGCAAACACACTCCCCAGCGATGCACCCGCCGTTTGTGCGGCCAGCGTAAGGCTCACGCTCAGGCCGAGCAGACGCGCCGTTTCAAGCTGAAGCAAGCCGAAGACGACATTTGAATTGGTATTGCTGCCTGTCATAAAAGCACCGAGCGTCCCGATAAATGGCGCAACGACCGGATACAATCCTGCGCTCACACTTTCGCTTAAACCACGCGCCAGCAAATTGGTCATGCCAGCGTGGCTCATGGTGGTCGCCATTCCTACCATCGCGGCAATGCCCAAACTGGATTTGACGGCACTCTTGCTCATCTTGGCCACGATGCGCCCGGCCGCTCCATCCTCATAGTAGCCCAGGCGATGGTAGACCAGATAGGCGATCAATGAGGTATAGAGCAGGATGGCTCCTGGATGACCAAACACACTCAACGACCGGCCCGGCCCAGCCGGGGTGATCCATCCCAAGCTGGTCGCTAATTCAGGAAACATTAAGGTGACGCGAACAGCATTGAAGAGCATGTCGAGCGCTGGCACCAGATTGACGCCCAAGGCCAACACAATCAGGATTCCGTAGGCGGCGAGCGCCATCAACAATGAAGGCTGAGAGGCCCTCGCCGAGCCCATCAGAGAAAGGGGCGCTGCACCCTCAGCAGGCTGATAGAAAGGTAGGCGAGAGATACCGACCCCGACCACCAGACCACTCAGTGCCCCGCCAGTCGCGCCCAGAGTCCACAGCCCGTTGGTTGCCAAAATGTACTGAACGCCGCCCATCACCAGGCTCAATACGATCAGGGCGGGCAAAGCGCGTCGCAGCCCTCCCCAGCCTGCTGCCACATAGGCCACGATTGCCCCACTGACAAGGGAGGCCACCCCCAACAACAAGGCAGATTCTGGGGCCAGCACTCGATCACTAACGCCAGTCGTTGCTTGCAGCGCAGCAAATGAGGTGCCTAACGAGCCGAAAGTCACCGCCCAGCCATGCCCAATCGAAGCCATCACCACCGCCTGAACGGCCGTGAAGCCCATCCCAACCAGCAGCGGAGCAACGATCGCCACTGGCACGCCGAAGCCCCCCATCCCCTGCAAGAAGGAGACGAAGACCCAACTTAGCAGCAGCGCCTGAATAGTTCGATCCGGGGTGAGGGCTGGCAGCTTCTCACCGATGATTTCGATGGCGCCTGCTTCGTCTGCCACGTGGAAGAGCAGCAAAGCCATCCAGATGATGTACAGCACATCCAGCGTCAGCAGGACCGCCCGAGCTTGAGCATAGCCTAACAGCCGCGGCCCAGCGCCGAAAAACAACAAAGCGACGAGCACTGCCATAAACCAGGCCGCCGCCCCAGCTTTGCTGCCGCCCCAGCGAAACACCAGCATCAACAGCAAGACTGTCAAAACAGGAGCCAGCGCCAGCAGCCAATTGATCCATGTGAGGTTGAGCATCGACTTACTCCACGCTGATGGTGAAGGGTAAGACTACAGCGTTTTCAGCGGAATTGGGGATGGACAGACGCTGTCCGGTATCTGGTAAGTACAGTCCTACCCGCAGCCGGTATTCACCAGGGGATAGCTCCGGCGGGATGGCGAGGCGCAGCGTATCATCCACCACCTCTTCGGACAGCCACAGATCGGTTGGGTAAAGCTCTCCTGCCTGCATCGGTGGTCGATCGCGTTGGGCCAAAGTCATGCCTGTTTCATCGAAGAGGTGAATAAAGACTGTATAGCTTGTCTCGATCTCACTTAGAGCCTGCCATACCAGGCGAACCGGCAACTCCGTCCCCCGCTCTACGCTTTCTGGTGCTATGGCACCAAGCAAAGCAATCTGCCTGCTAAAGGTTGCCAGTGGATCACTTAAAGAGAGGTCGGCTGGTGGGTCGAATTGACGTGTGGTTTCACGCACGCTTAGCTCACCCAGTGTGATCGGCTCGCTGTCACCGAAACGCACAGTCAGATCATACACACCCGGTTCGACCTCAAACGGAATGCGTGTGTTGTACCGATCCGCGATGAACTCACCAGCCAGCCAATCGCTGGTTGGGTGGCTGCCCTTAACTGGATTGCCTTGATAGAGCGTCACCTGGTCATCGAGCATCAGTTCAACTTGATAGTCCTCAGGTTGGCGCCCAATGCTAACCCAATACAGAGCCAAGTTCAGCCGTTCGCCGGGGCGCAGCTCACGCTCCGGAAAATCGTAGCCTTGCAGCGCCGCGAAGGGGGCGACCTGTGTCTCCGTTTCCGTCTGGATTGGTACATTCGAGACGGTGGGCAAGGGATTGGCCACGACTTGCATCCCATCGATCTCAGCATAGGCACCCGCAAAGCCGCCCGCCTCATCGATCACTGGCAGTGCATAACCGCCAGCCGCTGTCGCCACCGTTACACGAACGGTATAGTCACCCGGCGGGACACCCTCTGGCAGGGGGATGGGGATGCGCGTTAAAACTCGCTCACCTTCCTCCCATAACGAGGAAAAATAGACCGTATTGCGTCCGCGCCGAATCTCACCGAGTTGATTGGCCTTTACCCAACACCAACCCCATTGATCGCAGACCTCCGCAATAAAGGTGTAGTCCTCCTGGTCAGCGGGCGCAATCAAACGCCACATCAAATCGATGGTGGCGTCGCCGCCGCCCTGCCCAGGCAGCGTGCGTGCAGCCTCCAAGACCAGTCGATTAGCAAAGTTTTGCGGCTCAATGGCTGGCCAATCGGGCTGAAAATCTGCTGGCAGGTGATAGGCCCAGAAATCAATCTGTTCATCTGGCCCAACTGGCGCTGCAATTTGATAGGGTTCCAGCATGGCCCGCCACTCATCCGGGAATTCTTCGGCGGTGCGTGTGTACACCGCCAGGGTATCGCGGTGTGGAGATAGGACTAAGGCCCGCCCGTTGAACAGTGGTTTGATCTGCGGCGCGTTATCGGTGATGTAAGCAATGGTCGGATGACCGAAGTGCTTCGTCGCAACAAATACACTCAGATCATCCTGAGCAAGCTGCTCGTTAATGAATGCAGCAGCGGCCAGGGCCGGGCCGTCATAGTCCGCGTAGAGCGAGGGCGTTGACGCCCAGCGTTGAGTCTGGTTAAAGGTGATCACCCCACCGACAAGAAGGAGCAAACCAAGGCTGACAGACCACAGAGTTGGTTTGAGGCGTTCAGGTTGAAGCCATCCCAGTGCTTCTACCAGTCCCAGCGCGGGGTACACGGCGATTAGTGGCACCAAGCCAATCGCACGCAGGTTGCTTGGCGAGATGCCACCGAAGGACAGCGCTGTGGGTAGCAGCATCGATGGGAGCCATACGATCAACAATGCGGCTCGCATCCAATCTAGCGCTGTTTGACTGCGCAAGCCATCCCGGATGACCACCACCAACCCGACTAAAAAAAAGAGCGCCAATACCGGGCCAAACAAAGGCTGAAAGTAATTGTTAAAGCGCAGCAAAGGATCGCCGGAGATGAAGAACATCCCCAAGGCTGCACGCCCCCCTTCCAGCGCCTCAGTTAGGCTTTGCGGCGCAACTTGGCCAATGCGAGTGCTGAACAAGCCCGGATTGCTCAGAAAGGTCCAGCCCAGCGGGGCGAAGGTCAGCAGCGCAGCGACACCCATCACTGCCAGGGCCTTGAGGCGTTCCCAGCGCTGCGGATCAGCTAGCAGCAGAAACAGAATCGCAATGGCCAAAGGCACGGGGAACAAGCGAGCTGCTAGATAGGTGTAGCCAGTGAAACCGAGACAGACGCCCGCGACGATCAGTAAAGTGACCTGCTGCCTACCGAGCTTGTAGCCGTTTCTGGTATGGCTAACCAAAGCAGCCCACAACAAGCCCAAGGTCAGCGTTTGCAGCAGAGGTTGACTGATGGCGCGAAAGGCCAGCCGCCCGATAATGCCATGCCAGAAGGCGATCGCCAGCACAACCATTGCCATTAGCGCTAATTGATCACGCCGTTTGTCATCCGGATAGAGTTGTCGTACCAACCAGGGCGTCGCCGCGACGGTCAGGAGCCCCAGCAAGCTCGAAGTCAAGCGCAAAACGAAAAAGTGTGGCCCGATCAAACGGGTGGCAAAGGCAGCGACATAAAACCACAAGGTCTCTTTGCCGGTGAAATCAGGAATAAAAATGGGGCGATAGCCCTCAAAGGCGATATTCACCACGAGTGTGGCGTTGGCCCCTTCATCAAAATGGATTCCTGGTGGCGCGGTGGCTAAATCGGTGAGTCGCAGGACGGCGGCAACCAGGAGAATGAGGGTTGCCAGCCATAGGAACTGCTTTTGAGACAGCATGCGCTGTTTGTACCGTACTGCCTCACATCCTGCCAAAAAGAAGTGGGGCCGCGCAGGCCCCACCTGTCAATCGATTGTGCCTAGTAGGTTGGCAGTGAGGTGTCAACTTCTGTTGCCCAAGCGTTAATGCCCCCCACCATGTTCTTGAGGCGCGTGTAGCCGTGCTCCCGGAGCGTTTGGATCACATCGGCGCTGCGCCCCCCCGTCTTGCAGTAGACTACGATGTCCTGGGTTTGGCTCAGCTCGCCAAGATACTCCAGAATCTGGCCTTTTGGTATATGATGTGTCGCATCACCGATGTCCGAGATGGCCCACTCATGTGGTTCGCGCACATCTAACAAGAGGAAGTCATCACCCTGATCAAGCTTGGCCTTGACTTCTGCTACTGAAATGGTCGGGACTTTATCCTCATTCTCGCTGCTGAACTCGCTGCCATCATGGGCTGGCATACCGCAGAACAGCTCATAGTCGATTAGTTCGGTGACAGTCGGGTTGGTACCGCACACCGGGCAGTTGGGGTTCTTGCGCAGCCGAATCTGCGAAAAGTC
Organism: Chloroflexota bacterium; assembly: GCA_010092775.1. Lineage (GTDB taxonomy): Bacteria > Chloroflexota > Anaerolineae > Aggregatilineales > UBA3940 > TC-71. The sequence continues at coordinate 6,988 of JAADYZ010000158.1, read as the reverse complement.
CATACTCAAAGCGTCATAGAGCATCATCCGACCGATCAGTGGCTCACCGATCCCCAACAGCAGCTTGAGCACCTCCGTCGCCTGAATGGTGCCAATCGTGCCGGGCAAGATGCCCATCACACCACCCTCCGCGCAACTCGGGACCAAGCCAGGAGGGGGCGGCTCTGGGAAAAGGCAGCGATAGCAGGGGGCGTCATCCTGGCGCGTATCGAAGACCGTGACCTGGCCCTCAAAGCGGAAAATGCTGCCGTACACGTTGGGCTTGCCCAACATCACCGAGGCGTCGTTGCTCAGGTAACGCGTCGGGAAGTTGTCTGTGCAGTCAACCACCACATCATAGGGGCGGATAATGTCGAGCGCGTTTTCCGACGTAAAGGGAACATTATAGGTATCGACCTGCACATTTGGATTGAGATCGAGCAGGCTCTCTTTGGCGCTCTCTAATTTAGAGCGGCCCACATCTTTGGTACCATGAATGATCTGACGCTGAAGATTCGACTCCGACACCACATCATAGTCCACCAGACCGATACGCCCCACACCCGCCGCCGCCAAATACATCGATACGGGTGAACCCAGCCCGCCGGTGCCAATGATCAACACACTGGCCTGCTTCAGTTTGCGCTGACCGTCCATGCCCACTTCCGGCATGATCAGATGGCGGCTATAACGATTGACTTCTTCATGGGTTAAATCGACGTTCTGTGCAACAGGTTCTTGTATAGCCATGTCTATCCCCTTAGTTATTCCTTACCGATTCCAGTTGTTGTGCCAGTTCATGGTATTGAACCAGTCGATTGTTGATGAAGCGTGGCTGCCGCTTGCCGTCCATAATGATCGTCGTGGGGACGGTCATCACCTGCCATTGCTGCGCCATTTCTGGCTCTGCCAACGCATTGATTTTCACGATCTGCACCCCTTCCGCACCGAACTCGTTGCGAATACGATCGAGCGCAGGGCTCTGCACCAGTTCACAGGGAGCGCAGGTTTCTGTCCAGAAGTATAGGACAGTGGGCACCCCAAGTGGCAGCGATTGCGTTACCTCAGACTGATCCACTTCTGCCACAATGCGACGCCGTTGGACAGCGAGGACCAAGCGGCAAATGGCGAAACCAAGCAATGCTGCGGCCAGTACGATCAAGAGTCTTTCAAGCATAAGGCAGCTACCGTTCCTGATCAACCTCAACCGGGATCGGTGCCACGCTGAATCCTGGCACTCCCAGTCGGTTGAATTGATAGTAGACAAAGCAGCCCACGCAGAAGCCCAGGAACAGATTCAGACCTGCCAGGACGATCACCACCCAGGCCAAAGTCCAGCCGAGCGCAGGCAGGCCCAACAGCAGCGATGCTGCCGATCCGAAGGTAAACAAACCGCCAAGGGCCTGGGCAAAGCGATGCGGCTCTGGATTATCCGGGATGACATCCGGCTCGACTAGGTTAGCAGGCTTTAGGATATTCTTGTAGATCAGCTTGAACAAGGCGGCATCTGGCCAAATCGTCCCGATGATCATCACTGCGGAGACAAAGGCTACCAGCCACCACAGATTGAACACGAAGGCCAAAACAAGCAAGCTGATGATCAAAGCCTGGTTGACGCGCAGCGCCGACTGATCGACCTGGCGAATCGGCTGTTCCGAGCCGCCTGCGATCGACGGAATAATGCGTAGATTGGTGTCGTCTTCAATGGCTGTTTCCATGCCATTCAGGTAGCGAACATCTTCCTCACCCAGGAAGATGTTGACGAAGCTGCGCAGCTCACCATTGTTGAACAGATGTGGCTCTAACGCGTTGTGCTGGTTTATCAGATCTTGCAGTGCCTCACCTACCGTTGCGCCTGTGACCTCAACGTCGCTCAGATTGGCCGTATAAGCACGCAGTGGTGTTGGAATTCGTATCGTTGCCATCGTGATTAAATCTCCCCTAGAAGAAACTCATCTTCATCAAACGTTGAACGATCCTCACGCAGGCGCCAGGCTCGCGTAAGGACGGCTTTCCCATTTTGCACACTGGTAATCAAATAGCTGAAGTGTGGCCAGGCATGATCCCGGTCGAAAGTGCTGGGCTGGGCCGGATGATCTGGGTGTGAGTGAAACACACCAACCAAAGCTAAACCTGACGCATCAGCCACCTCTTCGGCCCGCGCAAAATCCAGCGGACTCAATTCGTAGCGATTGTGTTGCGCTTCCTGTTCACGCTGATTGCTCAGCGGCAGGACGCGCTCCACCTTTACAGCGTCATGATCCACAGCACCCAGCAGGAAACCCGCCCCTTCATTGGGATAGGCTTCTTCCAGGTGCGCTTCGATCTGTGCGCTAAGCTGCGTCGACAGTAGCACGCGCATCGTTAGCCTGCCGTCCAGAAGGGGTCGCTGAGATACTTGGCAGCATTATCGGGGAACAGGGTCACGACAGTCCCGACCTCACCGCGATCAGCCATGTTTTCAGCGGTGCGCAAGGCCGCCACTAGCGCCGCCCCCGCCGACACACCAACCAACAAGCCCTCCTCACGCGCCAGTCGGCGGCACATTTCGTGGGCGTCTTCGGTCATCACCGGCTCGATCCCATCCAGCAGATCATCATTGTAAATCGCTGGACGGATGGCTGTCTCCATGTGCTTCAAGCCTTCCAGGCCGTGGAAGGGCGAATCTGGTTGAACGGCGATCAACTTGATGGCGGAATTGTAGGAGCGCAGTCGACGACCGGTCCCCATCATCGTGCCGCTGGTGCCAAGGCCAGCGATAAAATGTGTCACCTGGCCTTGCGTCTGCTGCCAGATTTCGATGCCGGTTCCGTAGTAGTGCGCCCGCCAGTTATCTGGATTGCTATATTGGTCAGCATAAAAATACTTTTCAGGGTTTTCGGCGACCATCTCACGTACCACTCGGATCGATCCATCGGAACCTTCCAGCGGATCGGTCAGCACCAGGTCAACGCCATACGCACGCAGAATCTGCTTGCGCTCTGGGCTGGCATTCTCTGGCAGCACCAGCGTGATGTCATAGCCTCGCGCTGCGCAGACCATCGCGTAGGCGATGCCTGTGTTGCCGGAGGTACTGTCAATCAGCGTCACGCCCGGATGCATCTCACCTCGGCGCTCAGCCTGTTTGATGATGTTGAGAGCAGGGCGATCCTTAACGGACCCACCCGGATTGGTCCACTCTGCTTTAGCCACCACCTGAATCTGGCGTGGCAGGTGGGCCGTCAGTGTTGGAAAGGCAACCAGAGGGGTATTCCCTACTAGGTCATCGACTGTGGCACCACGCCGCCGCTGGGTTAATGGCCGGGCAGTGGTTTGTGGCCAAGCCGCTGAGACACGCATTGTCATAACATTCCACCTTATTGTTTCTGCGTCCCTGTGCGGGTAGCAGGTTTAGGGCTACCACATGAACAGGACGCGTTGTCGGCTGAGATTCTTGCGTCTGTATCTTTAGAATTCCATTAGAGCTTCGAGGGGATGGATACCCCTGGCACCTACAACGGCGACCAGGCGTGAAAAAAGGGTCATGCACAATATCTGGCCGCTGACAAACACGTCGAGTCGGCGGAGACGGCATCACCCTCGGAAAGTCGGAGAAAGGTTGGTAGTGTTACGAGCGACTTTGGCGAGGGTAGAGACGGCCCCGCCACATACACATGCACAAATCCATGATATTTGCCTTTTTTATTCGCTCTTACAAGCCGAAGTGTAGCGGGCTTACGGCGATCCGTCAACGACAAAGCCACCCGGTTTCCATGACAGACCTCACCTAAACAGAAGGATTGACGCACAACGTCGACAATCGCTATAGTCCTTCCATGAATTGGCGCATCACTAAAGCAGTTCTTCCGTCCATTTGCATCTTGATTGCTGGTGTTCTAACCTCCGCTTGTGGTGCCAATGCCTCTGCATCAACGCCAGTGAGCCAGGCCACCCCCACCGACCCCGACTCGGCAACGGCCACCGCCGCCAGCTTGGAGGCAACCCGTGCGTCGCAAGAAGGTAGCTCCGCTAATGCCACTGAAGCAGCATCTGAGCCTGAGATTATCATCCCAACGGCAACGGCCTATCCTAATCGACCGCGCTTCTCCATCGGCCAATCTGTTGAGGGCCGCGAGCTGTGGTTGTGGCAGTTTGGCAGCGGCGAGATTACCATCACCCTGATAGGTGGCATTCACGGCGGCTTTGAGGGTAACACCGTCGTATTGGGCAATATGCTAGTCGAGCACTTCCGAGACAATCCTGAAGACATTCTGCCCAACATCAGGCTGGTGATCATCCCCAACGCGAATCCAGACGGATACGAAAACGGTGTAGACCTGAACGCACGCTTCAATGCCAATGGGGTTGACTTGAACCGCAACTGGGGCTGTGATTGGCAGCCGACCGCTTTCGTGCGTGACATCCCGGTTGATCCTGGACCGCGGCCTTTCTCTGAACCAGAGTCCTTTGCCTTGCGCCAATACTTCCTGGTCGATGAGCCGGATGTGGTCTTGTTCTATCACAGTCAACTTGGGGAAATCTTCCTCGGTTCATGCGATGGATCGCCGCAAGCCGCCTGGCTAGGCGACCTGTTGGAAGACGCCACTGGCTATACTTACAATCCCGTCTTCAACTACTACCCAATCACCGGGGATGCGACCAACTGGCTGGCCGAGCGCGGCATCCCGGCGGCCACCGTCGAATTAGAAACACGTGCTTTGCCGGAATTTGAGGTGAATCTGGCAGGTATCTTCGCGCTGCAATGCTACTACGCTTTCAACGAACCCGATGTGGACCTCACTGATCCGCAGATTGACCGTCTTTGCGATTAACCTCACTTGCGGTAGCATAGGCCACTATGACTGCCGTTGAACAGCCCGCGACCTCTGCCCTTCCACGCTCAACTGAACTCATCCTGCTTGTGCTCGTCGTGCTGGTTGGTGGCCTGCTGCGCTTTAGCGCACTCGACAGTGCCCCACCGGGCCTGACCCATGATGAAGCAGACCATGCGCTGGATGCCTCACGCGTGCTTGAAGGGATCACGCCAGTTTACTTCACGGTGGGCTATGGACGCGAACCCCTGTACGATTACGCCACATCGCTGCTCATGCGTGTTACGGGTCCCGATTTTCTCGCCAGCCGCTTGACCGCCGCCTTCTTCGGCACCCTCCTTATCGCCTTAGTGTTCGGCTGTGTACGCGTCTGGACGGGCAACCCTTGGTTGGCCCTGGCGACTGCAGCAGCATTGGCAGTGAGCTTTTGGGGTGTATCAACCAGCCGACAAGCGCTCCGATCGATCACCTTGCCAGTCTTCTTCACGGCGGCAGCCCTGACCTTCCGGCTCGGCTTCAAGCTCAAGCATGAGCCAGAAAACGAGCGACCATCGATCGAGTTAATACGTCGATGGTGGTTCCTGCTGGCCGGGGTGCTTTTAGGCGCATCTTTCTACACATATCTGGGTGCGCGCATCATGTGGGCAGTCTTCCCGGCGCTGCTTGTCGCACTGGCATTTATCCGGCCTGGCAGCGTCCGTCGACTTTGGCCTGGCTTGCTCATCATGCTAGTTGTAGCAGGATTGGTAGCAGCCCCACTCGGATGGTATTTGCTCACTAATCCGGCCGCAGAAGTGCGCATCAGTCAGCTTTCCAGCCCATTGACAGATTTCCTAGCTGGTGACCCCGATCAATTACTTGAAAACGTCCGTCTGGGTCTGGCTATGGTCACCTTCAACGGGGACGACCTGTGGCTGTATAACATTCCGGGGCGGCCTCTGCTCAGCCCAGTGATGAGCCTGTTATTTTACATGGGCTTGGCTATCTCGCTGCGCGACTTGTTTCGCCGCTATCAGCCGACTAACCAGAACCCTCGGCCAATCTTCAACATGAGCAGTAGCAGCGCTTTGATGTTGTTGACATTGGCCGCCGGCCTAGCTCCTGCGCTGATCGTCGGGATCGGTGGCAGCAACGTCCGTGTGATCGGAGCGCAGCCCGCCTTGTACTATTTTCCGGCATTGGGTGCAATCGGACTGGCAGGTTGGGCACGGCGTCAGGTTGGGGCCAAGGGACCAATCTTTATCGGCGGCTCCTATGTCATTGCCCTCAGCGCTGTGATGATTGGAACGATTCAGGCTTACTTTGTCACTTGGAACAACGCCCGCGATGTTCGGGTAGCTTATCACACCACCTTGGTCGAGACGCTTGAGGTCATCGAAAGTCGCGGCGATGAGTGGGGGCAAGACTTCGTTATCAGTTCAATCACCCCAGGCCGCTTCCACGATGCTGCCATCGCCCAGATGACCATGCCCGACGATTTACGTTTTCGCTGGTTCGATGCACGTTCTAGCTTGGTGTTCCCACTCGATCCAAGCATTCTGATCTACCCAGAAATCACGCCGCCCGCCCCACGCTTCAGCTTCTATATTGAGCCGGTGCCGCTCCTTGAACAACTCGAACTGCGCCCAGATGACTTCAATCGGGTGGTGAACTTCTACCAATGGCCGCGCGGCAGCCCAGCCCTCGGGCCAGACCCGCGTGCTAATCAAGCTTACTTTGGCGATGTACTCGTCAGTGTGGGCCATCTCTCGTTTCCTTCGGTCCTGGTCAATCCAGGTGATTTGATCGAGGTTCTGAGCATCTGGTCAATCCTTAACGTGCCAGAACAAGACCTTGTGCTGTTCACCCACGCCATTGACGAAGGCGGAACGCTCGTGGCACAGGAGGATGTTTTGAGCTACCCGACCCACAGTTGGCAGATCAACGATGCTTTCATGCAAATTCACCGCCTGCGCCTGCCAGAAACCCTCCCCCCTGGCACACTGCAAATCCGAATCGGCGTGTACAGGGTTGACACCCTGAACCGGCTCCCCATCACCACCTGGGACGGACTGGACTACGCTGGGCCCGATGCGACGATCCAAACCGACAGCCTATTGATTGACACCATCGAGGTCGGCGGACCATGACGGGGGATCAATGGCGTTGGCCACCGCGATTGCTGCGCTGGCAAGAATTGCTGATCGTGGTGTTGATCG
>JAADYZ010000157.1 GCA_010092775.1 Chloroflexota bacterium | reverse complement strand
TTCCAGAATCCATCTGGCGTAACACTGACCCTGGAGCGTCGTAAAGAAATCGTTGAAATCGCAGCAGTCTACAACGTTCCGATCATCGAAGACGATCCCTACGGACCGCTGCGCTACGAGGGTGAAGAGTTAACCCCCCTGTTTGTCCTGGATCAACAGCGTTTGGGGGTCCGTGATGAGGACCCGGTTGAAGTAGGCAACGTGATCTTCACAGAATCCTTTTCGAAGACGCTCGCGCCAGGCTTCCGTGTGGCCTTTGTCGTCGGTCCGGTCGAGGTCATCCATGCGCTGACGCAAGCCAAACAAGGCGTTGATTTGCACACGTCATCGTTCACGCAGATGGTGGCGACCTATGCAGCCCGCGACGGCTTCCTGCAGCAGCACATTGACCACCTGCGGGGTGTCTACAAGGCCCGCCGTGACCTGATGCTCCGGCTGATGGAAGAGCACTTCCCGGCTGCGCTCAAATGGAATAGGCCGCAAGGCGGTCTGTTCATCTGGGTGGAGATGCCGGAAGGCTTCAACACAACGGATCTACTTGCCAAAGCCGTCGAGCAGCAGGTGGCCTTTGTACCTGGGGCCCCTTTCTTTGCCAACGGTGGCGGCGAAAACATCTTCCGTCTGAATTTCTCCAATGCGACGGAAGCTCAGATTGAGACGGGCATCAAGCGGCTGGCCGAAGTCCTGAAGGCAGAACTGGCGCCGGTTGGCTAGGTTAGCGCAGCACGCCAGGACCTGAGCGATAAAAACAGGGTTCCAATTTGAGGGCCCTGTTTTGTCTTCACTTTGTGACTTTCGGGTCAGGCGAGGGGTCAACCGATCTGTTAAACTGGTGCTGAATCGATTCGTTTTTAGTCTCATCAAGGAAGAAGCTATGCAAGGGCGAGAAGCCTTTCGACTCATCGTTGTGACGCTGCTTGCGGTGCTGCTCGGTGTACCAGCCACTGTCCAGGCCGCTCCACCATATGCAGCGGTCGCCATGGACCCGGAGGGTCCGTTGTTTAGTGACATTGATGGCGGTGATTTTGACGCACCGAGTGATGCCTGGGCACTACGGTCACGCTTTGTGGCCGTCAACATGGCCCTGCTGCCCACTCGCAGTGCGACACGCAATCTGGCACCAGCGGCACTGGAGCAAATCGAGCTGAACCTATTTGAGGACCTGCTGGTCCAGGCGCAGCTCGAACGCGCTGAACTCGGATTTGCCGGTCGTGTGAGTTGGGTCGGTCGCATAGCAGAAGCGGGCGGCTACAGTGAGATAACACTGTCCATTGCCGAAGATCATCTATCTGGCACCGTGCGGCTGCCTAACGGTCAGGTCATCCGTGTGCGCTATCTGGGTAACGGTATGCATGTCATCCAGGAAATGGATATGGCTGCATTCCCGGACGAAAGCGGCGTCCGTACCCCACCAGCCTCGTCGATTGCCGATGATCCCTTGGCAATGATCCAGGCGGATGACGGCTCAGAGATCGATGTTCTGGCGGTCTATACAACGGAGGTGGGCCAAGCCTATGGCGGTGATGCTGGTGTCACGACCGCACTCAACGGGGTCATCGCGACCTCCAATACAGGTAATCAGCAAAGTGGTGCCCAGTTCGATTGGCGCCTGGTTGGTGTAGAGGGACTGAACTACACGTCGGGCGGGTTCGGCTACGACCTGGATGTTGTCACCGATGACAACGACGGCATCATTGACGAAGTCCATGCGCTGCGGGATCAGTACAAAGCTGACCTGGTGGTTCTGATCAATGACGTCCAGTCGGCATGCGGCATCGGCTGGGTACCCAGCAGCCTGGCGGTGGCCAACGCACCCTTCGGCTTCTCAGTCGTCAACATGGAGTGTGCAATTTCTAACTTCTCGATGCAGCATGAGATGGGTCACAACATCGGCCTGGCCCATGATCGTCAGAATGCTGGCAGCACCTCACCTGCCGTGAGTTATGGCTACGGCTATCAAGACCCACAAGGAGAGTGGCGTACGATCCTGGCTTATGTGAATTCCTGCCCTGGCAGCCCCTGCACACGGATCAATTACTTCTCAAACCCGAATGTCACGCAGAGCGGTCGACCGATGGGCGTCGCTATTGGAGCACCTGCTGAAGCGGCGGCAGCACAAGCCTTGAACGTGGGCGTGCCGATTGTGGCAAACTATCGAAGCATTACAGCCCCGCCCCTTGACACACCTAACGGCCTGGTGGCTGCGGCCCAACCTGGCCTGATAGTCGGCCTGGCCTGGAATAATGTCAGCGGAGCAGACAGCTATATTGTTGAACGCTCACCCAATGGTTCGACCTGGAGTTTTGTCGCTGAGGTTTCATCTGCATCCTTCCTAGACACTGGCTTGACTTGCAAATCACGCTACTACTATCGAGTTCAGGCGGCCAACGATGGCGGCGATCGCTCAGAGTTCACCAGCAGCGTCAACGCACAAACTGGCGACTGCAACCCACTTAGCGATGGTGGCTTTGAAACCGGGAACGGTTGGAGCTTCAACACGAGCGGCAATGGCGACACCATCCTGACAGACCCACGCGCCTTTGAGCGTGACAAGGCCTTTATTCTCCAGGCAGATGGCGTTACAGAGTTTGCCACGACCTCGTTCACCTCACCAATTACTGCGCCTGCAGGCACCAGCATCGATGTGGTCTTTGCGTTGGCAGGTGTCAACGTTGCCAACAATGGCACCATCGGACTGCAAATTGCGTTCACAAATGACGGGTCGGTGGCCTACACCTACAACTGCATCTACAACGGGGCCCGCGGCACCTTTGACTGGCAGGCCTTGCAGTGCGCCAACATCACGCCGACGGCAGCCTTCAACGGCATACGGATCAGCCTGGGCTGGACGGGTGTGAGCGCGGGCGTCATCGGATGGGACAACGTATACGTGCAGGCTGACTGACATCCACCTGACAGAAAATCAAAAAGAGGCACCGCAATGGTGCCTCTTCTGATTCTGGAGCGTCGTATCGTGATAGCTCAGGCGTAAACTTGCAGAGCCTCGACCAACATCTTGTAGGTCGGATAGCCCAGCACACCCTCTTCGGTGAAATAGGAGCGAAGGTGCTGACCCGCGACCGAATCCGCAAAGGGAGGGAACAACTCATCGCCGTTTACTCGGATGGTCGGTGAGCCATAAAAGAACCAATCAAAGGCCTGACGGTCGGTCTCTACCAGCCAATAGTCGATGGTCGCCTCTAAGCCCAAATCCGCCAGGGCCTGACGCAGCAAATCATCGGCAATGTGCCAGTCCTGATCATCTTCCATGTACATAAAGTCGATTGCTAGTGACATAGGACCCTCATTACAACCCGTTAACGCTAGAAGTTAAACCGAGCAAGGCGCCTGTTTTTCTGGGGCTTCTCCGCTCGGATGGTCTATTTTTATCTTCCAGTAAATCGCGAGGGCTGTCAATAGGCAAAACTTCTACCCGCCGAAAGGGTCTATTGCAAGGCTGCTGTCGAGAATATCACGCTGAAGGGCACACAGTAGATGACAACGCTTTGGACATTCTCGATGTCTACGCCAGCGGGAATCTCGTAGTTCTGGCTGCCAACGTTGCCTTTGATCATCCCCAGGTCAACCGAGGGTTCTGTCATGACCTCACCTCGGCTGGCTGGCTCTGAACTGCCGGATAGAAAGACGTGTAGGTCCGGGCCATTGGTGACGCGGAAGTCCTCAAAGCGCAGCACATAGGAGCCATCCGGCAATTGGTAGATGGTCGCAGTGCCTTCGCCTTGATGGAAGGCGTCGGCGTCGACGAACATGCCTTGAGCGATCAAAACCGGTTCACCGTCTTCGCTGGGCATGTCATCTTGCACATCACGGTCGGGCATGTCGCGAGCCGCATCCTGGACGCGATCTTCCATCTCGTCGCGCTCCTCGTCGCTCATCGCGGCAATGTCATCCATGCTAGGCGAAACCAGTTGACCCTCCTCAATCACGATCTCTGGGAAGTCTTCGTTGACCGTTCGATTGATGAAGAGCGGTGATATCAGCCACCAAGCGACTGCTGCCGCTACCACCAGGCCAATCAGGCCACCTACAATCAGCGCTACCCGTCGATTCTCCATACGGAGGATTATCCTTTGCTAAGTGTTATTCACTGGATCGAAGCTTAGC
>JAADYZ010000156.1 GCA_010092775.1 Chloroflexota bacterium | reverse complement strand
TGATAAAGACGTCTATGACGGGCTGAAGTTCTTGCAAAACGCGGTGGGCGCTGTTCCTGCCCCGCTGGACTGCTTTCTGACGCTGCGTGGTATCAAGACGCTGGCGCTGCGCATGGAACGCCACTGCCAAAATGCCCTCGAACTCGCCCGCATGTTGGAGGATCATCCTCGTGTCGAGTCAGTTCTGTATCCAGGTTTGGACAGCCACCCGCAGCATGAACTGGCAAGCCGCCAGATGAGTGGCTATGGCGGCATGATTAGCTTTATTCTGGCGGAGGATGAACCGGCTGCCCGCCACATGGTGACCAAGACCAACCTTTTCCCGCTGGCCGAGAGCATGGGTGGGGGCGAAAGCCTGATCGAACAACCCTACAGCATGACCCACGCCAGCACCGCCGACAGCCCCATCGCCACCCATCCCAGCCTGATTCGGCTGAGTGTGGGGATCGAGCATGTGGACGATCTGCGAGCGGATTTGATGCAGGCGTTGGGTTAAGCCCACTGCACACCATAGACGGTAGTCCTATCAAGCCGAATACACCTGGAGAAGAATGATTTTGCAGGTGTATTGCTTTTTTCTGCCAAAAAGTTAAGCCCACATAAAGAAAATTTTACTTCTCAAGAGTTGGTTGAGGCAAGGATGTGGATTATACTTGTCGCTGTACTAGAGCCGTTTCGGATTAATTTAAGGTTACTTTATGATTGGTGAGCAGATCGGGTCCTATAGAATTATTGAAGCAATCGGGCAAGGGGGAATGTCCACCGTCTACCGGGCCGTTCAGACGACGGTAGACCGTGATGTGGCGATCAAAGTGATCGAGCAGAACATCGCCCGCGACGCCACCTCACTGGAGCGGTTTCGTCGCGAGGCCCGCCTGGTTGCCCGCCTAGAGCATCCCCACATCTTGCCCCTGCACGATTTCGACGGGACACATGACCCGCCGTATATCGTGATGCGCCTGCTGGAGGGGGGCACGTTGCGCGATATGATGACGGAGCGGCGGCTGACCTTCCACGAAATTGCCACGATCATGCAGCAAATCGGCAGTGCGCTCGATTATGCGCACCGGCAGGGGATCGTACACCGCGACATCAAACCCTCCAACATCATGTTTGATAATGAGGGCAACGCCTTCGTGACCGATTTTGGGATCGCGTTTGTGGCAATTGATGATACCCGCACCCATCTGACCCGCGCTGGCTCGGTGGTCGGCACGCCAGATTTTATGTCGCCTGAGCAGGGGATGGGGCAGAAGTTCGACCACCGCGCCGACATCTATGCCATCGGGGTAATGCTCTATTTCATACTGAGTGGTAAGCTGCCCTACCACGACTCCAATCCGGTGGCGCTCATCCTCAAGCACCGGGATGAACCGATTCCGAAGGTCACTGACCAGGCGCCCAATCTGCCGCCAGTGTTGAATGATGTGATCGCCAAAGCGATGGCCAAGGACCCGGACCGCCGCTACTACTCGATGAGTGAGCTGGTCAATGATTTTGTGAAGTCAATCGGGGGCACGCCCACCAGTTCAGGCGGGATCAAGATCGGCGGTAATATTCCCCATACTGCCGTTGCCGGGTCATCTGTCATCCGCGAGCTTGAAGGTCAGACCATGTCTGATGAGTCGCTGATGACCCCCACCGAGCAGAACAAGATCGTCACGGTGATGTACGTGATCGCCTCGGAGTACGGTGAGATTATCGAAGCGCTGGAAGGGTCTGAAGCGGCCTACATCGTGATGAATGTGATGTCTGATTCCTTCCAGTCGATTGTGCATGAGCATGGTGGTGTCATTTTCCAGCGCCACGAGAACACGTTGCTGGCTATCTGGGGGTCGGAGTATTCACGCGAGGACGATTCTGAACAGGCGGTGCGGGCTGCGCTGGCCATCCAGGATATGCTGCGCATGATGGGCGCTCAGGTATTGTCTGAGGAGGGGGAAGACGAACCCCTGCCATTGAATATTGGCATCCACACCGGCTCGGTTTTGCTGACAACCGATGAGAAGGGGGAAGCGGCCGCCAGCGGCGCCACCGTCAACCTGACAGCTCGCCTGGCCCAGCGGGCGGAAGGGACGATTTTGCTCACGCAGAATACCTATCGGGTGGTGCAAAATCAGTTTTCATTTGAGCGTGAACCCCGCTCCATCCGGGTGCGTGGCCATAAGCAGAACCTGGAGGTGTATCGCCTGACCGGGGTCAAGCAGCAGGTTCAGGGCAGCAGCATCTACGGGATTGAGGGGGTTGAGACGCCACTCATCGGGCGCGACATTGAGCGCAAGACGCTTGAGGAATCTTTCCTGGCGGCAATCGAAGATCACGAGACGCAGCTTGTCACCATTCTGGGTGATATGGGAATGGGGAAATCGCGCCTGGTGTACGAGTTTATGCAATGGGTCCATGAACAGGCGACTGACCTGGTGATATTCCAGGCCCGAGCGCTGCTGGATACCAACCGGGCCTATTCGCTGCTTCGTGAATTTATCGCCAAACATCTTGAGATTTATGACCTGTCTCTTATACACATCT
>JAADYZ010000155.1 GCA_010092775.1 Chloroflexota bacterium | reverse complement strand
CAGCGTCAGATGTGTATAAGAGACAGGGTATCACCCAGCCTTGGCATGTCTGCCTGATTAGGCCGTAACGGCTCGGGTGGACGCTCTACCTCTCGAACGTCTCGTGGAGCCGTTGGGCGATGCTCAGGCTGATCTATGACACGAGCATAAAGGATCAAACCACCGATCAATACGGCACCAAATGCATAAACCAGCCACTTCCTACCGCCATCTCCCGTTTTGCCCCCCTTCGCTGCGCTAGGCTTTTCTTCAATCTTGTCTGACACTTCTTCTTGAGGCGCTTCGGTCTTTGGCATCGGTGGCATTTCAACCTTAACCGATTCCTCAGCTGGTGCTTCGGGCTCCGATTTCCCTCCTCGAAACGATGTCAGAGATTGCAATCGGGATAGTAAGTCTCGACCATCTTTGATCCGAAACTCCCGATGGTTTTCCACGCACGCTTCAAGCAAACTGATTGTATCTTGGTTAATACCACGTCGCTCCAATGTCCTATGCCAAGCCTGGTCACGCTCACTTGTGGACCCGCAGAGCAACTGGATACCCACAGTTCCAAGAGCAAAGACGTCTTCTTGCGGCGAAGGGATTTGGTTGTCCCTTTTTGGATCGCGGTATTCAACGCTTCCAGCCCCGTCCAGGTGAGTGCCGCCAGGCAGACGATTTGATACCTCCGAGCTCAATGTACTGATCCCGAAGTCTGCCAACTTGGCTGTGCCATCTTTCGTGAACAAAATGTTCGATGGTTTAATGTCACGATGAACGATACCAAGGTTGTGCGCAAAGGCTAAGGCATCGGCAATCTGCTCTATAACATTCAAGACGTCCTTTTCCGGTGGCCCCTTACGCACGCCATCATCTTCATATTGAGAAAGCCAGCCATCAAGATCGCCTCCGTCGACCATTTCATAGACCAGAAAGGGCGGATTCCAAGAAAGGCCGGTTTCCAGCAGATCAATTATGTGGTCGTTCTTGTCGCTCGCATCCTCAATTTTATCAATCACCTGTGTTTCACGCTCTAATGATGCCTGGACTTTAGGGTCGAGGCACAGTTTTAGCGCCACCTCATTTCTCGATCTCCTCGTTCTATGCTTTGCTTTCCAGACTTCGCCGAAGCCGCCTTTACCCAGCAATTCAAGGAGTTGATAATCTCCAACCTCACTACCACGCCGGAACGTCGGAACTCGCTCTGGAAGCAAAACGCCCATCATTTCTGGGCTTGTCGGCACCTGCGATGGCAACGTCTTCTGAATGCCGCCATCGTTCGGGCGCTTCAATCCGTTGCGAACGGTGCTCGGCGTTACCTCAAGGATGGCTTCGACGCTGGTTCGGATGTCGTCTGGCAGGTGTTCCCAGCCGTCGATCTCTTGAAATGCTGAAAGGACCGCTTCGGGCGATGCACTGGCAACCTCATCGAGCGCTTTCTGTCGATCTTCAAGTGGCTGGTGCTCCAACCACCGCTGCGCTTCGACAGCCGGCTCCGTTAGCCGTTCCTGCTTGAATTCTTCCAGCGCTGCCTGTCTCTCAGCACCGCTGCGTTTGCGCAACCAGTCAACCACTCCACGAAAGCCATCATCGCCGAACTCATTGATAAAAGCTTGAGTATACTCACTTTCGGAGAATTTCTTCACATATGTATTGATGGTACCTTTGACAAGGACACGGCAAAGCCGAATGCCAAGGCCTAACCGCTCGGCGTTGTCGCCATCCATTGGAGCCATCCCGCCGGTCCTTTCGGCATTGCCACGTATCGTCAATTAGCAGTGATCTTATAGGCGTTTTTGGATCGGTTGCCATCAGGTCCTGCACCAACCGCCAGGGCTTGTGGATAGCGGATCACCCAAGCCAAACATTGGGCGGATTGCATGGCAAAGATCAGCTTCTGCCGGGCACGCGTTGGATGCCCCACGTCCTGTGCATTTGAGTATTCGAACTCTCCCTGCATAGCCGACCACATCTGGTCGGGCCAGGGGCGCGCGTTGGCTACCTGCCCATATTGCCGCCTGCCTACACAACGACATCCGCCACCCGACCGGGCTCTTTCCACCGGGACTGCGGTATCTCTCCTGTGCGCTCTGTCCAGTACTGATACAAAGAGAATTGACCAAAGCGTTTCGGTACCACAGCGATTGAATGAGTGTTTAACTTCTACGATCCAAGTGAAGCGATCTCTGTCTAATGTCCCCTCGGTTGGCCTTGCGGTTTGTGGTACCTGCTTTTGGGCAGCCGTCGGTTAGCCAAGTCCTAAGGGCCGCCTCATTAATCGGCGCTTCCGACCCACGGCCAACATTGTCAAGATAGTCGGCTGAGCGCAATATTGCCTCGAT
Organism: Chloroflexota bacterium; assembly: GCA_010092775.1. Taxonomy (GTDB): domain Bacteria; phylum Chloroflexota; class Anaerolineae; order Aggregatilineales; family UBA3940; genus TC-71. The sequence continues at coordinate 3,347 of JAADYZ010000155.1, read as the reverse complement.
TTCAGACCAGAGGTCTCGGCTCAGTTGCTCAACCAAAAGCATGTCTTCGTATGCACCGTCTATGTTGCCAATCCGGCAAAAGGCTAGGCCGCGTTGCTGAACAGCCCGTGCCGCCGAGGGGTCACGTTCGATCGCTTGATTGAAATCGTCGATGGCTTTCCCATATTTGCTGCGATCAAAGTACGCCATGCCGCGATTGGTAAAGGCAACGGAATTCTCCGGGTCGAGCTTTAGCGCCTGATCGAAATCTTCGATCGCGCGCTCAAAGGCGCCCAGATGCGCGTAGGCCGCTCCCCTGCTGGTAAAGACATCCGCATTGTTTGGATCAAGCTGAAGGGCGAGATCGAAATCATCAATCCCATCATCCGTTTCGCCAAGATGCACTCTTGTGATCCCACGGCCATGGAGCGCTTCGACCATGTCGGGGGCGAGGGCGAGAGCGCTCTCAAAATCAGCTTTGGCCTTTTGCCAATCTTCCAGTTCCAGGTAAGCATTGCCACGGTTCGACCAAGCCAGCGCAAATTTTGGATCGACCTTAATCGCCGCTGAATAATCGGCAATCGCGCGACGCGGGTTGCCGCGGTCAACATGAACCAAACCTCGATTCACGTAACCTGGCGCATAGTGTGGTTGCTGCTGCAACGCACGGTCAAAATCGGCCAGGGCGCGGTCATAGTCACCGAATTCATAATAGGCCAAACCTCGGTTGTTGAGGGTGAAAGGGTCATCACCCGTCAATCTGATTTTCTGGCTGAAGTCATCGATTGCGCGGTGATAGTTCCCCATGCGGAGGTGGGTGTTGGCGCGCAAGCTGTAGGTCAGAGGGATTGACGGGTCGAGGAGTATGGCTTGATCGAAGTCGTTCAGCGCTGCTGGATAACGGCCAAGGCGATAATAAAGCTTGCCGCGTTCGCCAAACAGAGCGGCGATTGTCGGATTCAGCAGAATCCCTTGATTAAGATCGGCTAGGGCGCCCTGGGCGTCACCAAGCCCGATTGCGGCTTGACCACGACTGCCAAAGGCCCAAGCCAGATTTGGTCCGGACCAGCCGCCAGACGCAATGACCTGGGTGCACGCGCGATGCTTTTCCGCAGGGTCACTCGCTTGCACGCACACCGTCGCGGTGTCTGCCTTTGCCGGAAATGGCATCAGAACGCCAGCCAACATCACTACTGCGTAAAGAATAAACACACCTGATCTCCATCTCTTGGACCAAGATTCTGCGCTCATCTTGCTCTCGCAAATTTGGCCATCGATACCTGATCGATATCGATGGCCGTCGGCGATCCGCCTGCTTGCAGGCTGGCGGCATCGTACCTACACGCGGCTCTCTTTTTTAGCTTCCGGGCCATCTTAAGTCCTAAACCTGACAACATCCGAGCAGATAGCATCTATCAAAGAAGCTGGAATAGCTAGCGACGCACCAAAAAGCAAGAGTCACGAAAGCATAAGTCCGTGAAAACATTGAATCTAGCCATGCTCATCATCGTGAGCACCAGGGTGGTGCCTTGCGCGCGATGCCGCAATTGTACTCCTGCGAACTCAAGAAAAGTGGGAAACAGCCTCCAGATAAAAAAAGCAATAGTGCAAGCAGCCGTTGAAGTACGGGACCGAAAGCAATGTAAGCAATCATAATTGGGAAAGAGAAAACCAAGGTTTTGAATCCGGACTTCGGAACTGTGTCTGACACAAAGGCAATTCTAAGCGCCTCAGTTAGCACAACGCTTGCGATCCCCATAAACAGACCCCATACCCAAATGCCTCCGCTTGCGGCAAAGAGCGGCGCATAGATTATCGATACAAATGCAACGATTCTGTAGATCAGAACAGGATCGCCAACGTTATGATAACGCCTTAGTACCCATGTGATCACACTGGCTGGCAGCCAAGCCAGCAACAGGAATGTACCAAGGTCAAGCGTTTCATCGAGCAAAGGTACTCCAGTAGCACTCATTGCAGATGAAAACACTTGTTTAATCTCACCAAAAGGTCCCGAATCTGGGAAGGACACGTCAATAATAAACGCCCAAAATGATCAAATAATTGCCAGCACCAGAATAGACCCAAGAAAAATACTGACCACTGGCGGAGAAAAAATCTGGTTACTCTTAAGAAAAGGTACGAGACGCTCTTCAGGCTTTGATATCATGAGATAGCCCCGAGCATAGTCCCTTATGGGCTGAGTAATTATTTTCACTGCATGCTTCCAGGTATACACTTCAATCTTGCTCTTGGCCCCATCGCTGACTGTGATCTTCTTGTCTGACCGCTGGTTTGCTGATTGTTGGTTCATCTGAATGACTCCAACTTCTACGGAAGTTTTGGGTTGAATGTGTCGCATTTAAGGCATGTATCATTTTCAGTTCTAGCGATTCTCTGGCACTCTTGCTGCCACGTGCGCATTCTGTGAGCATAGGCGCTGCATTGAGATCGCTGGGCAGAAGCAGCTGCATGATTTGGATCCGAGCCACCGCTGAGCCGGGCTGAAAGCTCGATGCAACTCTGATACGCGGCCTGCATTTGTTGCGCTGCCGTGTCGATGTATGCTTGTCGAGGCGATGGACACTGAGAATTCTGCGCTGCGGGAGCGACGCCAATGTCAAATGTCAACATTGCGGTCGCTACCATCCCCATCAAGGAGTATCGCAGGATCACATTCCTTACTCCTGGTGTGATGCACCATCGCAGATTGGCGATGGTGCTTTCCGAAAGGACGCACCGACCTTGGTTCTGCCATAGGTAACCTACTGCATCCAACTCGGCGTCTCAGGAGATGCCCTGCCGTCAGTTCTTTGAGACAATTCAAACCAGCCGGTGCTTGTCATTGGGGGAAGAGGGGCGATTGGGGAGGTGATGTAGCTTTCCCAGTTTCCACGAAGTGTACCCTGACCTTGCTCAATTGGTAGAGTATACTGTGTCTGCGCGACTGCGAACTCCATATTCTCATAAGTCACAAATGCTAGAGTCTGGCCGCGTAGCTGACTTGATCTGACAGTCAAAGGCACTTTTCGTGCGGAATCTCCCAAATGTGCATCCAAGACACGAAATAACTGCACAGTCTCAGAACCGCTGACCTTGATATCCCAGACTTCCGTTATTGGACCCATCCGCACGCTCGGATCTGATGTGTTGGTCGTGACTTGCTTCAGGTTCCAGCGACCGGTCAACCATGAGATGTCAGTCTTGGATGGCGAAACACACAGCTCATTGATGCGCTGTTGCGACATCCCCGCCCCACGCATTTGCGCGATTTCCTGCTGTGAGCACGCAGCGTCCGCGCTGTTGTGAAACGTGCAAAAACTGATTATGGCAACAGCAGCAATATGTCGATTCATGGTCGAGTCCTT